>NZ_LXPC01000017.1:0-122886 GCF_003590275.1 Dehalobacter sp. MCB1
TTTCAATGACCTTTGCGCTGCTGGAGACATTTTTATTCTCATTTATTCTCTAGCCACAGTTGATGATTTTAGCAGTTTCGTGTAGGAATGTCAACTACTAATTTTTCTATCGCTTGCTTTTGAATAAATTAGTTTATTTCATTCACATCACGTCATAGTCAATTGCTGCGTCTAAATCATCCGGCATACCTCCATTATTTAATCTATTGGAGGTATTTTCTCATGATCGGCGTGCGTAAGCTATGCACCAGAATATATTTGTTAGGCGCTTACTGTTATTTTTATGTTAATGATTTAACATAATTAAAAAAAATCTCATTGTTTCTTGCCAACTTCATTCAGATCTTTAAACAGCTTATTGGTAAGCTTGTCAAAAAAATAACTATTCTTGATTTCTCTTTTATAGCCATTTTATACTTATCCAAACAAAGAGCTTATTTCAATTAAATTAACAGGAAAGGAGATGTAATTAATTACTGCGTTGCTTCGTTTATACCATACTCACTTTAATAAGGAGATAAAAAAATGGGTAAATTAGAAAATAGAGTGGCTATCGTAACAGGTGCTGCCAGCGGAATGGGTAAAGCAATTGCGATCCTTTACGCGAAAGAAGGTGCTAAAGTTGCTGTCTCGGACCTAATTCTTAAGGATGTAGAAAACGTTGTTTATGAAATCGAGTCGGCTGGCGGGGTTGCTTTTCCCATAAAAGCGAACATTACCAATGAAGTTGATGTTCAAAATTTAGTCGACAGTACTGTGAATAAATTTGGTACGATAGATATTTTAGTGAATAACGCTGGTATTATGGATAATTTCGTACCAGCTGGAGCAGTAACTGACGAACTATGGGATCGTGTTTTTGCAGTTAATTCTACTGGGCCTATGCGTACAATCAGAAAAGTTCTTCCGATATTTATCACCAAAAAAAGTGGCACAATAGTTAACATTGCTTCAGTCGGAGGGTTATTTGGCTCGAGAGCTGGGGCAGCATACACTGCCTCAAAACATGCGATTGTAGGTTTAACAAAAAATGTCGGTTTTCAATATGCCACGCTCGGCATTCGCTGCAATGCAATTGCTCCAGGTGCTGTAAATACAAATATCGGTAAAACAATCTGTGACCCCCATGAATTTGGTATGGAAAGAGCAATGGCTGGAATTAATCTAAATCCAAGATCCGGTGAACCTAATGATATTGCTAAAGTTGCCTTGTTCCTTGCTTCAGATGAAGCTTCCTTTGTAAATGGTACGATTATTACTACGGATGCAGGCTGGACAGCTTATTAATTTGGGGCTTAAAGGATTCTCCAACCTTTCCTAATTGAAACACCCTCACGCTACAAATCATCACTACCCGCCAAACGGGTAGTGATGATTTGTAGCAAAAAAAGGCCGATGCATGCGATCGGTCTTAATTCATTTCGCTAGCAACGGCCCACTTTTCGCTTAATAAGACTACCTAAATATTAAATGGTCATTTTCCAGCTCGTATTCTTACATTCTTGTTTTTGTTATGTATCTTGGTCGGAAAAGAGCACGCAATAATCTACCTTGCACCACCATAGATGATTGATTACCCAGCCATGATCTTTCGACCATAACCAAGCAGGTCGCCACCTATAGTCATGGTTTGTTCGACCATACAAGATATCTTTACAGCTGACAGCAACCTCACGGCTGCAGCCAACCATTAATTCTATGACTTTGTAACGAACTTACAAACACATAGAATATACGACACCCGGCATGATCTTAGCTCGACCCTTAACGATAGGTTGGAACCCTAAAACAATAAAATTAATCGACTGCCTTAAAGCTTTTCCCAACCGTTAAAAATCTTCCCTCCGACTGCCTGAAAGCCTTCGACCTTCAGACAATCTTTGGCCAACCCGGTTACACCCCCAAAAGAGCATAACAGAATCTTGGCTCAACCATTACGTACCCTTTTACGGTCTTAGAATTTGCATTTTTACTGTTTTTTATCCAGGCAATAAATTCCTGACTTTTCGTTAGGATAGATCAGTCGCCAAAATCGAACAGATCACCGAGGAATGATCTTTTATTGTTTCTGCCATATTTTCCATGTTGACCATGTTCATGGTCATGGTCATGGTCTTGACCATGCTGCTTGTATTCATGCTCATAATTCCCGTATTCATTTACATATCCAGGTCTGCGTTCCTGAGTACTGTTCTCAGACTGGGATTTTTCGATGATTTTGTCCAATTCACCGCGATCGAGCCAGATTCCGCGGCACTGCGGGCAGTAATCAATTTCTACTCCTTTGCGTTCCGCCATCTGCAATTTCACATGACACACCGGACAATCCATGAACGACACCTCCACAAGAATTTTATTTACAGGATAAGCTTATATGCTTAATATTCGTTTAAAAATTCTGTTCTATACTGATTGACAAATACATTTTGATAGTGCAAATCCTGTTCCGTCCTGCGTAATTTTTGTTCCGCAGGATATCCAAGCCCGATCATACATTCCACTTTTAAGCCCCGGGGTATGTTAAGTACTTCCTGGATATATTCTTCCGTGGTCTTCCCCTCGGACTGATTTCTGTTTCTGACCTGAACCCAGCAGGAACCTAGTCCCATCGATTTTGCGGCCAATTGAATAATGATCGCAGCTATAGATGCATCTTCGGTCCAAACATCTGTCAGACTGCTGTCCGCCAGGACCACAATGGCCAAAGGGGCTCCGCTTAAGAAAGCTGATCCGTGCTCCCTTGCTACGGAAAGTTTCTGAAGGAGGTCACGATCTTCCACAACGATGAAACGCTGCGGCTGAATCCCTCTGCCGGAAGGAGCCAATAAGGCAGCTTTGACCAGGTTTTGGATTCTATCTTTTTCTATTGCAGATGGGCTGTATTTGCGGATACTTCTTCTTTCATATAACAAATCAAGCATATTTATCCCTACCTTTCCTTATACCTGTCATTCAGTTTATTTTTCCACTCCCTGTTTGGACAGATAACCATTAGTTCTGTTCGGTTAAAGCTTTGCTTTATTTTAATTTCTTTTTAGCTTTGTTTCTACTCTCTTTATTTATTTGTATACTGCTTCCCAAATAATAGGTCATATTCCAGCAGCCAGTAATCTTCTTTTGTTTCCTGGAATGATGATGGCAACTCGTTGTACACCTGCCCGTACTGGTCAACAAAGACTGTTTTTCCGTAAACGGGCAGTACATCAGCCATTCGCCCGGTATAATCAAAAATAGCATTTTTCGGATAATTCAGCTGTTCCAACAAATAGGCTCCCAGAAACGACGAGCTGATAAGTCCTAAATTCGAGGTCCTTTGTATTTTTTTGACTGCGCCTGCCAAACTTTTATCCGCAGTGATTTCAGCAGTGTCCGGCTGATCGTTTGACCAAATGATCAGCGGAACCGACTTCATTTTTAAGGTATCTCCAGTGGACCATTCGTTTTCATTCCGGGTAATATAACTAGTTTCTTTATAAACCTGATAATCCTTGCCTAAAAAAGGCAGGTGATCCCCGAAGTAAACGACGATTGTCGGCCTATTCGATTCCCGCAGATAGTCAGTCAAAAAAGCCAGCGACGTATCTGCATCTTGTACGCCTTCCGCATAAGTGTCTAAAATTCCTTTTCCTTCGGACGTCAGACTGCCTGAGGTACTCACCGCATGGTCATTATAGCGGTCAGCCGGATAAGGACCGTGATTTTGCATGGTTACAGCAAAAATGAACTCCGGCTGATCGGCAGTTTGAAGCTCTTGAATAATTCTTTTACTTACTTCCATATCTCCGATATATTCGCCGTCAATTTCTGCCCCACTGAAATCTTCCAGACTGTAAAAGTGCTGAAAACCCAGCAGCGGGTAAATCTTGTCCCTGTCATAAAACCAGCTGTGATAGGGATGGATGGCCGTCGTTTCATAGCCGTAACGCTGAAGCAGGCTGGGCAGAGCCGGCAGTGATTTTGTGACATACTGCTGGTAAGCTATTGCTCCCTGAGGCAGGAAATTTGTCGATAACCCTGTCAAAAACTCAAATTCCACATTTGCCGTACTTCCTCCAAACACAGGGGACAATATTTCACCCGAAGTGCCCTCATTGCTTAATTCTCTAAAATTGGGCAGCGGATCTTCAGAAAAAACAACATTCGGAAGTCTTGTAGGGTCCCAAAAAGATTCATCTAATATGACAACAATATCCGGCTTCATTCCGCTGTCTTGAACACTGGCAACCATGGCAGACGAACTGGCTTTGTCACCAGCAATGATCTTGTCGATGGTTTCTTCACTGTAGCCAGTCGGCTCAAAAACCATGACATATTCCGTGTTCATCATAAAACCTAGGAGAAAACCGTTCTGTAAGCTATTTTGGGTTTGAACCCAGTAGATATGTTCGATTTCTGCCATTTTAAACAACGTCTGAATCGGCGTATGCCGGTAAAAAACAAGAACAGGAATCAGAATCCCGACACCTACGAGTACACAGATTCTGGTCCTTAAGCGAAGATGGTCCTTCGGAATCAGGAATGTTCCAGCCAAAATAAAAAGTATGATCACCACACCAAGAAGAACAAGGACCGGCACCACTTCTCCGGAAATCTTCGGCAGTAAATTATAAACCTGGTTAAATCTTCCAAAATCCCAAGGGAACAAAGGATCGCCTAAAAACTGTTTCTTTACCGTATTCGTTACCGCAAGTAAAATCAGCAGGACAGATGAAGAAATGATCGTAAGGCGCAGATTTCCGGTAAGAAAAAGAAAAAAACACAGAATGACAATTGCCAGGAAATCGTTGATCAGAAATACCAGAAAATCGGAAGTTATCCACCCAAAAGCTAATTTAAAATCTCCCCGTTGAATCATTTCGACAGCAATGACCTGGATGAACGCTGTGGCTGCAATCCAGATCAGAAAGCCCTTGGCTGACAATTTCCTGGTTCTCAAACGGTTTCTAACAAATCCTTGGAAGGCCTTCCCCATATAAGACATCGATAATTCTTTTTCCTCCCAGTCTTGTTTTCACGGTCACGAGAGGTCTTCCGGTCTCCGCGACGCTACCAATCAGCCTCGCGTTAGTGCCAAGCCGATTTTGCTTAAGAATTTCCAAAGCCTGGTCTGAATGCTCTTGAGCGGTGATACAGAGAAACTTCCCTTCATTGGCCATATAGAGTGGATCCAGGCCTAAAATGTCACAGAAAGATTTGACTTCCGGATCCACAGGGATGCTTTTCTCTTCAATCTCTATGGCATGGTTCGAAGCTTCGGCAATCTCATTTAGGACCGTACCTAAGCCTCCCCGGGTAATATCCCTCATCGCACGGACTTCAACGCCTGCCTGAAGCAAAGCATCGACCATCGGTCCAAGATTCTCACAGTCACTTTGGATCGAATTGGCGATTTCCATGCGTTGGGACATGATGCAGGCGTGATGGTTACCTAAGTCACCGCTGACAATGAGGGCATCTCCCTTACGGATAGCATCCGTACCAATCTGTTTACCGCTTTTTCTGAAACCAAGACCAGCTGTATTGATATACAAACCGCCGTTTCCCTGAACGACCTTGGTATCTCCGGCGACAATTTTAATGCCTGCCTCTTTGGCCGTTTTACTCAGAGATGCGACGACGCGGTCAAGTAAATCTATCTCGAGACCTTCTTCCAGAATAAATCCCGCTGTCAGATACTGAGGTTCGGCTCCGGCCATCCAGAGATCATTTACCGTTCCGCAGACAGCAAGCTTGCCAATATTCCCTCCCGGAAATTCCAGAGGCGTCACCACAAAAGAATCAGTTGTCATCGCCAGCGGATATTTGGAAACCGGCAGGATGGCCGAATCTTCCATTTTATCAAGGTAATCGTTGGCCAGATATTTATGGAAAAGATCCTTAATAAGCTCCCTGGTAGCATTGCCACCGCTTCCATGCGCCATTACAATCTTCACTTACTCACCCACTCATTTTTCATTACAGGCTGCTTAGCCTGAGTCCATCTGTAAACTATCTTACTGTATCTACCTTATCTATCTTATTTATCTTCTTAGTATATTTTCCCGACTTATTTTTTCATACGCAACATTTAAACGTTGATTACAAATTTATGAATGGATTACTTTCTGGTAAACCGGAACCAGATGCCGCAGGTACCTTCAGACGATACCATACAGGGCCCTTGCGCTTTGGCCGGTGTACAGGCCTTACCGAACATCGGACACTCATCAGGGTTAATCTTGCCAAGGATAACCTCGCCGCAACGACAGTTCGTCGATTTTTGAGCATCGCCGACAAGATCGGTCGAACCGGCATCATATTGCCGGTATTTTTGATTCAGATATAAACCAGAGTCCTCAATAACGCCGATTCCGCGCCAAAAGGCAGGTCCGGCTTCAAAATAGTCGCTGATATATGTTAAAGCAATCGCGTTCCCTTCCGGCTTAACCACAGAAGGATAAAGATTATGCACTTCGTGTTTATGATTTTCGACTTGTTTGACCAAATCATAAATGGCGATCAGGATATGTTCTCCTTCAAAGCCGGCTACGGCAAAAGGCTTCATATACTGCTCCGCCAAACCGGCATAAGCCTGCGAACCAAGAATCGTGCTGACATGCCCCGGCGCAATAAACGCTGATATTTCATTATCCGTGGCGCAGATGAAGTCCAGAGCCGGCATAACCCTGCGCAGCGCCGTCAAGAACCTGATATTGGTCAGACCGGAACGCTCCATTTGTTGGATAACCAGCGCATAAGACGGAATCGTGGTTTCAAAACCGACGCAGGCGATCACATACGTAAGTTCCGGGTTAGCTGCGGCCTTTTTAAGCGCTTCCTGCGGTGAGTACATGATCTCGACCTTTGCCCCGTCCGCCTTGGCCTCACTTAAAGATTTCTCCGAGCCCGGCACTTTCATCATATCGCCAAAGGTCAGCAGCACGCAGTTCGGTGTCATGGCCCATTCGATGGCTTTATCAATATAGGAAGCCGGAGTTACGCACACCGGACAGCCCGGACCGGATATAAGCCTGATCTTTGGTGAAAGCAGACTGCGTATGCCGTTTTTAAAGATTGAGGAAGTATGAGTTCCGCATACTTCCATGATTTTAAGCTCTTGATGATCGCCCGCAAGCTCTTTCCGTATATGATCAAGATTCATATTTCAGTGACTCCAATTCTACAAATAACTCCAATATTTCATCGGCAGTGTCCTTCTGAATAACTTCAATGGCGCATCCTGCATGAACCAGTACGTAATCACCTGCTTGGGCATCTACCAGGGCCATATTAACATCAATAATATTCCCCTGGAAATCAACCTTGCCGGTAAAGTCATTCACTTCCACCACTTTCCCGGGAACAGCCACACACATTTCGTTCACCACCCTGTTCAAATGCCGCTAGTCTCTTTCGTACCCTATCAGCTCAAAATTGTGATATATAGGATTTAAGGTTGACCTCATACTGAAATCATTTTATTACGGTTCACCTAAAAAAGCAAAGAATAGCCTTTTAACCTTTTTTTTGCAGTAGCCATCCTGCAACGTCTTCAAAACCTTGTCCGGTTTTAGCGTTAACTTCAAACACCGGTGCAGTTTTGTTCAATGCTCTTACTCCCTTAAGGAAAAATTCATCGTTGAAATCAACATACGTTTTCAAGTCACATTTCGTAAGCAGAATCACGTCGGCTTTTTCAAAAGCCAGCGGATATTTATACGGTTTATCACTGCCCTCAGCCGCTGAGCAAATCAGCATTTTGATATGCTCACCAATTTGGAATTCTGCCGGGCAGACCAAATTACCGATATTTTCGATGAACAACAATCCGGGCTTATCAAAAGACAATCCGTCCAGGGAACTCTGGATTGTAGGCGCATCCAGATGACATGCTCCATTCGTGTTAATCTGGATCGCTTCAATACCTAACTCTTTGAGCTTGACCGTGTCAATATCCGATTCGATGTCTCCTTCAATCACATATACTTTGTTTTCGGAAAGCTGCCGGATGAGATTAATAATGCTCGATGTCTTTCCTGCTCCGGGAGCCCCCATGATATTCACAACAAATACACCCATCTTGCCCAGTTTTTCCTGCGTCGCAAAGGCTATCCTGTCATTTTCATCAAAAATGTTCTGAACAACCTGAATTTCTTTTTCTGCCACTTAAAGCCCCCCTTTTTATTCTGTTTCTATTTCAATATCTTTAACATAGAATTCTTTTCCAATGTTTGTTGGCATGCCATCATTGCCGCAGTCAGGGCAGGCAAAAGAAAACGGCTGACGCGTATAATGAATATTACAGTCAGGGCAGTACCACTTGGCTTTAATATTTTCCATCTCAAGAACAGCCCCCTCACAGAGCGTGCCTTTCGAAATAATATCAAAATACATTTGAATGGATTCGCCAATGAAGCCGGACTGCTCCCCGACAACCAAGGTAATGCGCGTAACACTACGCGCATTATTCTCCTTGGCTTTTCCGGAAGCAATTTTTATAATTTGTTCAGTAATCGGATATTCATGCATCTTCTTCTACTGTTTCCACCTGTGTAAGATTATTCTGAGCTTCTGTCCCGGAAGTAACTTCCTGGACGACAGGCCCATATGCGGTAAACAACTTACTCGATTTATCTCTCATTGGCGCAGTGTAACTTCTTTGGGTATTCAGGCAATTCTTCGGGCATACCTGAACGCAGAAATTGCAAACAATACAACGCGTACGGTCGATTTCCCATTTTTTATCGGGTTTAGCGACTTCAATGGCTGTAGCCGGACATCTCCGGGAACAAATGCCGCAGAACGAACAATCATCTATCTTAGCCATTTCAATGCTGCCGCGCGTATTCGGATAAAATTCATTTTTGATGACCGGATACATCGCTGTAGCAGGCTTGCTGAATAAACTTTTCATAATTGTTTTATTGATTACATTAAAAGCCATGCGTCTCTCCCTACCTTTCCGTACAGCTGATACAAGGATCAATGGTCAATGCCAGTACCGGAACATCTGCAAGGTCTGCGCCCGGCAATATTTTCAGCAACGCAGGGATATTCGCAAACGTCGGTGTCCTGACTCTGAACCTGTCCAAATATTTTGTACCGTTGCCTTTGGCGTAGTAGAAAGCCTGGCCCCGCGGCTGCTCCAGACGGGCGATATATTCTCCGTTTGGATTGCCCTTCACCTTCATATCAACTTCACCGTCAGGTATCTTTTCAATACACTGACGAATCAGGTCCAGCGACTGGTATAATTCACGCACCCGAACCACGGTACGGGCGTAGCAATCACCGTCTTTCTCGACGATTGGCTCAAAATTCAGATCGCCGTAAGCGGCATAGCCTAAGGTACGCATATCCTCCACAACACCGCTGCCCCTCAAGGTCGGACCAACGGCGCCCAGATCGATCGCTTCCTGATAGGTCAGGACTCCTATGCCCCTGGTTCTCTTCTGAACGGAATAGTCCCGTACAAATACGTCTGTCACTGCTTTAGCTTCTTCACCGATGTCTTTGATAATACGCTTTATTCTATTCAATGTGTCGTTATCAATATCTTTCCAGACCCCGCCAATTTTACATACACTAAATATAACTCTACCGCCGGTGGTCTCTTCAAAAATATCAAGCACTTTTTCCCTGATTCGCCAGCAATGCATAAACAGGCTTTCAAATCCATAACCATCGGCCATGAGACCGAGCCAGAGCAAGTGGCTGTGTACCCTGGAAAGTTCCGCCCAGATGGTACGCAGGTATTTGGCGCGGGGTGGAATGTCCACGCCCATCATGCCTTCCAGCGTCTGAGCATAGGCCTGTCCGTGAATAAAACTGCAGATCCCGCAAATACGCTCAATGACATAGATCATTTCATTAAAATCTCTTTTTTCAACCAGCTTTTCCAAGCCTCTGTGCACAAACCCGATCGAAGGAACAGCGCCAACTACTTTCTCATCTTCCATAATAAGATCTAGATGGAGCGGTTCAGGCAGTACCGGATGCTGAGGCCCAAATGGAATTATTGTTCGCTCACCCATATTACCATTCCTCTCCTATTCTTTCATATCCGCGGCAGTTACGCTGAAAGGCTGTTTAACTGCTGTCTCGTAAAATGTCCCCTGAAAATCGACTGCCATTCCGCTGACATTAACGCCATAAAGGTCATGGATCTCGTTTTCATAAAGAAACGCTGCAAAATATACACCGCTGATACTCGGAACGGTATCGCCAACCTGGACATCTAATCTCAAAGTTTCCAAAGTCAAGTCGAGTTTTTCAAACGAATAAAGTAAATACATTTCCGATAGCGTTTTGGTGCCGCAGATTTGAACCAGTCGATACCCATTTTGCAAATACTGCTTTGAACGGTCAACAAGCTCTTCAGTCGCGACCGGATTAATGATACATTCCGTCATCTATTTCGCCACCTTCCCTAAGTTCTTATATTTTTCCTCAAGGACTCCCAAAGCCTGAACGACACCGTCAATGATCGCTTCAGGTCTGGCAGCGCATCCAGGGACATAGACGTCTACTGGAATGACGTTATCGATTCCGCCCTGGACATTATAGCATTCGCGGAAGATTCCTCCGGAAGTGGCGCAAGCTCCGATTGCCACTACAACTTTCGGATCAGCCATCTGGTCATAAATATTTTTAATTACCGCTTTATTTTGTTCATTGACAGATCCAGTCACGACAAAAATATCAGCATGCTTAGGATTGCCAATATTCAAAACGCCAAAACGTTCGACATCATATAAAGGCGTCAGACAAGCCAGTACTTCGATATCACAGCCGTTGCAGCTGGAGGCGTCGTAATGAACCAGCCAAGGAGACTTCGGCAAGTATGACAAATCATTTCACTCCAATCAGTATAAAAATGTATTTAGTTTTGCTCGGGTTAGTCCCCGTAGTGGAAGCCGCTTTCGGTCGTTGTGTCATCCATTACAGTGACATAGTCTGCAGCATGATCGTTAAATGTTAATTTAGAATCGCCGCCCTTGGCACATTGTATCCCGTTATCTAAGCGCCAGATAGGCGATGTTGCCTACGCCAAGTACAAGTGCAACGATCCAGGCGCTTCCAAGCGCAGACTGCCATTTCAGACGGGAATAGTTGTTGTCAATCCAGATTTCCAGGAAATAGACGACGACCGCCAGAATTAAGGCAATGATCGGGCTTGACGCAAAAAACAGACAAACAATGCCCAACAGCAACACATTTTCATACCAGTGGGCAATCTCAATCAGCGCCAAATCCGTCCCGGAAAACTCTGTGATAATCCCGCGGACAATCTCCTGATGCGCATGATGAGACATCGATATATCAAAAGGTGATTTACGAAATTTAATGGTTAGGATAAACAGGAATCCAAGAAAAATACCTGGCAGACTGTAAATCAGTGGTTGGTCATACATTGCGATATCCCAAACATTAAAACTTTTTGTCACCATATACATTCCTACAGTCGTTAAGATCACCATCGGCTCATAGGCCATGATTTGCAGCATTTCTCTTTCTGCACCGATATAGGCGTACGGTGAAAAAGTAGAGTAGGCCGCGATGATCAGAAAGACGCTGGCGAGCGTTAAAGCGAAAATTGCCAGCAGCAAGTCTCCGCCGCCAAAGAAAATGGCTCCCGAGATTATCACAAATACGATGAAACAGATGATGTACAGCCTCTGCTGTGAATTTACCGCAATGCTGCTTTTATTCATCAATTTAAAAACATCGTAGAAAGGCTGCAGAATCGGCGGGCCGTATCTGCTCTGCATCCTGGCTGATATCCTGCGATCCACCCCAGCAATCAAACCGCCGATAAACGGGGCCAGAATGATATAGAGAATGACGATTAACCAAGCATAACTTCCACTCATATGATCCCCACCCCAAACATTATGATAATTAGAACAATACTGCTCACAACGCCAAGTTTAAACAGTTTGCTCTCGCCAAAAATACTTTCCAGATAGAAACTCCTCACCGTTATTTCTCTTGTAAGTCCGAGAGAGCCATAAAATCTCTCTTTTTCGGAAGTATTGAGTCCTGCCAGGTACTGCGGCTTATACTGAACATTCTTGTGCGTGAACGATAGACTAACTGGCAGAATAACCATCAGTCCGACCATAATCAGAAGGATGATGACATTACCCTGATCGAGCAGGTAGGTCTGATTATAGATCGATGCAATAAACGGCTCCAGAGAATATTTCGAGATAAGCGGGAACAGCAGGCAAACCCCAATTGTTAAAACAGCAAGAGTAGTTAACGCGAAGCGTTCTGTCGCCGGGACCTTCGGTTGGAATTCCGGTGGTTTTTCTTTAACCATCAGAAGCTTACCGAGCCATTTAGTCCAGAAGAATAAAGTTGCTGCACTGCCAAAGGCCACAAATACCGTAAGCATCGGATTTGCTGTAACCAATCCTTCAAGAGCCGCCCATTTACTTATTAGCATTCCGAACGGAGCAAGAAACATTCCCGCAATCCCGACGACCATACCAATTGCAATCTTCGGCATTTTGGTTATCAGTCCGTCCATGGACTCGATGACACGGTCACCAATGTTATGCTCAACTGTACCCACGGACAGGAACAGCAAAGACTTGGCAATCGCATGGAAGATTACAAGCATGAGCGCAGCCCACATCAATTGATAGGTCCCAATACCCGCACAGACAATAATCAGGCCAAGATTGGCGATCGTGGAATACGCAAGTACACGTTTGGCATCCGACTGGGAAATTGCCATAAAGGATGTCAGGACAAATGTCACCGCCCCAACCATCGCGACAAATAGTCCGACCATTGAACCGCCGTCAACAAAAGCAAAAACCGGTGAAAGTCTGATGATTAAGTACACACCAGCTTTAATCATGGTACTGGAATGGAGCAGTGCGGAAACAGGAGTCGGCGCAACCATCGCTCCAAGCAGCCAAGAAGAAAACGGCATCTGGGCAGCCTTCGTTAACCCGGCAAACGCAAGTAAAGCTGTCGGCAGAAGCACTACGGTAGACGCAAGCTCCGGCAGCTGGTTCAACTCAATCGTATGTGCATTGATAAATAAGTAGACAATGGCAATGGAAAAACCAAGTCCGCCAAGTAGGTTCATGTTTAAAGCCCTGAATGCATTCTTAATCGCAATTTCTTCGCGGCTGTAACCGATCAGGAAGAATGAACTGAATGTGGTAATTTCCCAAAAGAAATAAAGCCACATCAGATTGTTGGCAAAAACAACCCCATACATCGCTCCCAGAAAAACGAAGATAACGAAAAAGAAAAACGGGGTTCTGTCTTTAACGTCCTTGTGATGATGATGATAATCCTTCATATAGCCAACAGCAAATATCGCTATCATACTGCTGATGACGCCAATGATCAGTGTCATGATCAAAGAGAGATTATCAACAAATAAATTATACGATGTCTGAATCTCTTCCCCATAAGAACCTTCAAACCATATCATAATTGCAGCACTGGTAAGCATCAAAAGCCCAGCCAGATACTGTTTGTATTTCAGCGAAATACCAATGACAATGACTGCTAGAATGATCTCAACAGCGAATATTCCAAGATCAATATATTGATTATCCAGATTAAAAAATACTGCCCCTGTGTTAAAATACTGAACAACCAAATATACTGATGCTACAGTCAGAATGATTGTCGACAGCACCACAATGCCTTTTCGTACGGCCGGCTGCGGCAGGATAAGCAAAAGCAGTGCAACAACAATTGGAAATGAAATAAGAAATAGCACAGTGTTCATAGTGTCCTCTTTCCCCTTAATTATTATTCATTCATTAACCTCATTATGGACTCGCTAGCAGAATAAGGTGCCCAGTTCTTATTCTACCTTCTGTAATTATTATGTCCCCCTTTCCAATAATGTAAAATATGGTTTCAGAATTGTTTCAAACCAAGGTTTAGTATTTAGTATAAGGACTAACTTCGATAATTTCAACAATATTGCAACAATTTTCTAAACTTTTTTTGAGAAAGTTCAAACTATTCAAAATTTTCTGCTTCTTTTGCTCAGTATACCCAAAAGAATTTCTCTGTTCCTCTGGATTTCTTCATTGGTATTATTAATGTTAGCGTGTTCTTCTCTTTGGTTACTGAAAATCGTCCATAAATTTATCGGTGCAGTCTCACACTGCACCGTTTATTGTCTCAAAATCATTTATAACTTCTTCAGGGCAGCATCAATTTGGCTTACAGCTTTCTCAATATTCTCCAAGGAATTTGCATAGGAAATCCTCAGATATCCCTCGCCGTATTCACCGAATGAACTGCCCCAAAGCGTCGCAACGCCCGCTTCGTTTAACAGGTATTCAGCCATCTCCTTACTGGTTTTCCCAAAAGCTTTAATATTTGGGAACACGTAAAAAGCACCGCGCGGTTTCAGACAGGTAACACCACTGATGGCATTCAGTCCGTCAACAATCCGGTCCCTTCTGATTCTGAACTGCTCTGCCCTTTTTAAGACTTCGTCCTGCGATCCGGTCAAAGCTTCAATACAAGCCATTTGTGTAAAACCTGCCAGACAGGATGTACTGTTGACAACGAGTTTGCCAATTTGTTGAGCGGCTTCTTTCGGCATGATACCGTACCCGGCACGCCAGCCGGTCATTGCATAGGTCTTCGAAAATCCGTTAAGTATAATGGTTTTTTCTCTCATATGCGGAAGCGAAGAGATCGAAAAAGACGACTCCTCATAGACGACATTCTCATAAATTTCATCCGAGAGAATCACAATATTCCGGTCAGCCAGAAAATCGGCGATTTCCTGGTAGTCTTCTTTGGTCAGCATTCCGCCGGTCGGGTTTTGCGGTGAGTTGATAATTACCATTCTTGTTTTGTCTGTCACAAGGGTTTTAAATTCCTGGATATCCATCCTGAACTCATTTTCTTCGCGCAGCGGAATCGGTACCGGGACTCCCCCGACAAACTTAATGACAGATTCATAGATAGGAAAACCAGGGTTCGGATAAATAACCTCATCTCCGGGGTTAACCGTGGCTAAAATCGCGTAAAACATGATCGGCTTGCCGCCTGCCGTCATGACCACTTCTTCAGGGTCAATTTTATAGCCTCTTTTACCGCCCGCATAATCCGCAACCGCCCGTCTTGCCTCCAGCAAGCCCGAAGAAGGCGTGTATTTTGTCATGCCCGCCCGCATGCATTCCATTCCTTTTTCTATAATATTGGGCAACGTCGGAAAATCCGGCTCGCCAATCTCAAGATGAACGATTTCCCTTCCCTGCGCTTCCAAAACCTTAGCCTTCGCCAGCATTTCAAAAGCTGTTTCACTGCCCAGTCTGTTCATCCGATCTGCAAATATCATACTCATAATCCTATATCTCCATCCTCAAGTTGATCATTTCATTATATTTTACCTGAAAAAGCAAGATGAAATCAACCTAAAAAAGTCTGCTCACAAATACAAACCTATTCTGCCTCCCGCAGTCGTTCCACGATACTTTGCTTGTCCGTCATGGCATACAATACCAAAGAATCATCACACCAAAGGCATTACTTCTCAGCTGTTTCTTGGCGGCAGCAATATTATGTGCCTGTACAAAGGCGTAAAGTTCATTTTTCAGAGCAAGGATAATGCCATTACTTAAGGCAACTTGACATTATGAGTATTCAATTATATCAATACCTTATTTTACCATAAAGTAAAACTACTCTTTGGGCTGTCGTAGAACGCCTCACAGGTTCCCGCTGCGTCCTAACCGCGTCCTGTAGTAAACCCTAAACCTTTTTCCATTACTCGGGTCTATCGTTATTTCCCATTGCAGTTGCATTCATTACGAGGCGGTCGATCGTTTGTTTACGAGCATCTTCAAGCATAAATGTGTATTCACAGATTTCTCCGCCAACGAGACTTCTTAAGCTAGCAATAATGTTACCTCCTAGGCCCCTACTCCTTACGACTAACCCAAACACTTGACCCTTTACTTCTTTCGCTTTGTAACCAGTGATGTTTTCATTCATCGTGTTTCACCTTATAGTTTCTTTTTTCTGAACACCAGGAGTGAAAGAATCAGACCTAACACAATCAGCAGCAGTGTCGTCCAAACTGTTGCGGACATGTCGCCGATTGTTTTCGCATTGGTAAGCAGTGTGATGTTATCCGAGGCAAGCGCGACCGGATTCCATTTTTGAAGCGGCGGGAACACATTGGCGATCAGCAGGACCATCATGACTGCAGCTGTTAGAAGCAATCCTCCGTAATTTCCGGATGTAATTGTGCTTGCCAGCAGGAGAACCGCCAAGAGAAAAGCGCCGAACAGCCATAGGCAAAACAACGAAAAAAACAGATGCGGCAAGGAAAAATTTCCGAACAGATAAACGGTGTAGCCGTAATCGGTGATCGCGGCAAGGACATAGCTGACCGTCCACAAAATCAAAGACGCCAAGTATTTTGACATGATGACCGCAGACCGGGACAATCCCTTGGCGAGAAAAATGACCAGTGTACCGCGTGTCACTTCCTGGGAGAGTATAACGTTAAAGACAAGCAGCAGGATGATCAAACCCATTTGGCTCATGTTCTTGAAAAATTGGCCATAGGCATCCAGAACTGTCGGCTCAGGCATGCTGATGGTTATTCCCTGAACAGTCAGCTGGGCGAAAATATCGGGCATCATCTTGGCCAGCAAGGGACTCGTCATACCGAACAAAAAGAGTACAGAAACCATAATAACGGCTTTATAGCTGCGGATTTGCTCCAGAAATTCTTTTTTAGTAAAAGCGATGAAACCATTCATTGAATAACCTCCAAAAACACATCTTCCAGCGAAGGTTCAAGCACTTCATACTTCAGAACAAAAACCTGTTCCCTGAGCAGCAGTTCCTGAATTAGTCGTCCTTCCGCTGCAATGTCCGCAATGCGGACAGTCAGGGAATTATCTTTGGCCTCCACCGCCGATACAAAGGGGAGATCAGCAAGCTTCCCGGCAAGAACGGCAACACTGTCTTGATCCGCCAACGTGATCCGAACGGAACTATGGCGGTAGCTATTCTTGATATCGGAGAGTTTCCCTTGTAAAACAAGCTTCCCTTCATCCAGAATCCCAATATGGTCACAGAGCCGTTCCACATCGGCTAAAATGTGGGTAGAAATTAAAATGGCAGTCTGCTTCCCGGCAACGGATAAAATGTCCAATATTTCTTTTCTGCCAACGGGGTCAAGCGCCGACGTCGGCTCATCGCAGATCAGGAGCCTCGGCTCGTTCATCAAAGCCTGGGCAATCCCCAGCCGTTGTTTCATTCCTCTGGAATAGCCGCTTATTTTTCGATTACTGTTCTCCAGTCCTACCAGAGCCAGCAGTTCTTCCGTCTTTTTCCGGATTGGACCAAGCTTTTGACCGGAGATTTCCCCGCACAGCCTTAAATATTCGACAGGTGTCATGTAACTGTAGAATTCCGGGACATCCGGAAGATAACCCACATGCCTGTTGGTTTTTGTGTCTCCGAAAGCAACTTTTTCCCCGCATACTTTGATTTCTCCAGCGTCAGTCTTTAAAAAGCCCAGAAGCATTTTCATGGTAGTTGTCTTCCCCGCTCCGTTTTTTCCGATCAGACCAAAAACGGAGCTTTCGGAGACCGAGAAGCTCAAATCTTGTATGACCGGAAGTTCCCCGAAGTTTTTCTTGACATGTTCCAGCTTCAGAATTTCCATTAGTCGTCACCTTTGCCTAAGGTAAAATACAAGATAGGGCCGATTATCTGGAACAGGACGACGACAATCACCCAAAGCACCTGATTGCCGATGCGGTAAGTCCTGTGCCGAAAAATATGAACGAGCGCAGCTGCTGCCAGGGCAAGTTCAATCACCATGACCGGAATTAGAAAAGGTAAATAGGACATTAAATCTTCCATTAGGCTTCCTCCTCCATCGATTCAAGTCGTCGCCAAAGTTTCTGATAACGCTCCTCCGATTTAAGACTTTGAAACGCAGGATTATCTACAACAACGCTCTTTAAATCTTTACGGATGAGTTTATCGCTGCGCGGAGCATCACCTCCCAAATTGAGAGATTCAAAATACGGCTGCAGCATGTCAAAAAATGAATTCCCTTTTAGTTTTAGCGGAAAAGTATTCTTTTGAAAAATAATATCCGCGTATGCTTCCAACATATCCAGCGCTTTCTCGTTTCGGTTTTGCGCTGTGTAAAGCGCGGCTGCTGTGAGATACACCGTGAAATAATGGGCCGGCTGCATCTCTTTGAGCTGAAACACCTCCCCAAGACTCAGCGCCTTTTGTAGACAGGTATCCGTTTTTTCCGGAGCATCTGCATAAAGTGCCATCAGGTCGGGAAAAGCTCCGAAAAGACTGGCTACATTCGTGTAAATAGATTGCTGGAGATAACGCTTGGCGCGGTCGCTGTCACCTTTCATCGCATAGGCTTTGGCCAGCAGTATTCCCGTTGATACCGGTCCTTCCTCGATCCCTTCGAGCAGATCAATAGCTTGGGCAGGCTCCTGCAGGGCCAGGCAACAGTATGCTCTCAAGGAAAGCGCCTCCCTAGCCAGTGCCGCGTCACCGCTGTTCTTTTCCACACACTCAAAATATCCCGAGGCTTCCCGCAAAACGTCGTTCATCCGGTCTGGTCCGCCGGCAAGCGGTGCATGATTAACCAGCAGCTGCGCGATGGAATGCACCAGATTCCAGCACGAATGGTACTTTTTGATATACGTTAGGCACTCGGAGTAGGTTTGGTCAAAAGACTCCGATGCAAAAGCAGTTGCCAGTCTGCGGTACAGTTTTCTTATATCTTCCCTTGTCATTTGGGCTTCATACCCCAGAAGCTCATCGACACTTACGTTGAAGAAGGCTGCTAACACAGGCAAAAGCATAATATCTGGATAGCTTTGTCCTGACTCCCATTTGGAAACTGCCGGCTTGGATACCCCAAGATATTCGGCTAGTTCTTCCTGAGTAAGATCTTTTTCTTTTCTTCGGGCTGCAATCATTTTTCCGATGTTGATTTTCGTCATGGATCCCACCTCCTTTCAAGTCCATTATAGTCTTCTTTTTTGTAACGCTCAACGGAATCGTCGTTAACTATTGTAAAAAAAGTTAACTATTAGTTAACTTAATACAAGTCTTACTGTCTGCTGAAATGTTGGCAATTGACAAAAAGCCGCTAACAAAATTCGTTAGCGGCTTTATCCTACCTACAATCATTGAGCTTTATTCGTGATGTTGGTGTTCTTTCTTGAGTTGAGCGACCAGCGCGTCGGATAATCTTGCCGGAACTTCTTCGTACCCGATGAAATGAGTCGTGAACGTTCCTCTTCCCTGCGTCATAGCCTTGAGGTCAATGGAATAACGCATCATTTCGGATTGGGGTACATGGGCTTTAATCACCTGAAATTTGCCGTCCGGTTCCATACCTAGGACCTTGCCGCGTTTAGCGTTCAAATCTCCGATGACATCACCCATGAATGCTTCAGGAACCTTGACCTCAGCCTCAACGACTGGTTCCATTAATACCGCGTTGGCCATTTCAGCACCTTTCTTGAAAGCAAGATGAGCCGCAAGCTTAAACGCCATTTCTGACGAGTCCACGCTGTGATACGATCCGTCATACAGCGTAAATTTAACATTGGTCATCGGATAGCCGGCCAGGAAACCTTCCGCCACGGCCTCTCGCAGACCTTTTTCAACAGCAGGGAAATAGTTTCTCGGAACCGCTCCACCGAAAACTTCTTCTTTAAATTCAAAGTCTTTTTCCGGGTTTGGCTGCATCTTAATCCAAACGTGTCCGTATTGGCCATGGCCGCCGCTTTGTTTCTTGTGTTTGCCTTCAACTTGCACCAATTTTTTGATCGTTTCTCTGTAAGGAACTTTCGGTACTTCGGTCTCGACGGCAACACCAAATTTTCTGGCCAGTTTTTCACCAACAATATCGAGCTGCATTTCACCGAGCCCGCTTAAAATCGTCTGTTTAGTTTCTGTGTTTTTGCCGACGCTGATGGTCGGATCTTCATCGACTAACCTAGCCAGCGCGGATCCGAGCTTATCTTCATCACCCTTGCTCTTCGGTTTGACAGAAAGCGATAGCGCTGGTTTTGGAAATTCGATTCCGTTCAGCTGGATACCTTTCTCTTTCGTTGTAAAAGTATCTCCTGTTTTTGTCTCCTGAAGTTTCGCAACGACAGCAATATCGCCGGCTTGGACGCTGGCCGTATTATCCTGGTTCTTCCCTCTCAGATAAAACAGCTGGCCGAGTTTTTCCTCGACTTCCCGGTTCGCATTGTAGACAACTGTCTCACTGGTAAACATTCCGCCATAAGCTTTGAAGAAAGTCATTTTGCCGAGATAGGGGTCGGCAAGTGTCTTAAAGACCAACGCGGCTTTTTTGTCTATAGGTGTAGGCGCAGGCACATTGTCTGCCAGGAATTGAATGAATTCCTTCACGCCCAGATTTTTTTCTACCGAACCGAATAAAACCGGAACGATCATATTCTGAGCAAGCCCTTTGGCTGTGATCGTCTTTAATTCTTCATCATTCAGGGACTCTCCATCTAGATATTTCATCAGGATGTCATCATCGGCTTCAGCTGCAGCTTCAGCCAGTGCTTCTTTCAATACGGCAATATCATCTGTATATTGATCAGGTATGTCGGTTTGGAACAGACCAACTACACCTTCGAATCCTGCCTCTTTGCCAATTGGAATCTGCATTTGAACAAAACGGGTATTTGAATAAGTTGATTTCAGCTGATCCAGTACCTTTTCTGCATTGGCATTTTCTCTGTCCAGTTTATTGATAAAAATAATTTTAGGAATTTGTTTTTCTTCGACCAGATCCCAGATGATCTCGGCCTGAACTTCTAAACCATCAACCCCGCTGATCACAAAAACACTTGTTTCCACGACGCGCAAAGCGCTGATGACTTCACCGATAAAATCGGAATAACCGGGTGTATCGAGAACATTAACTTTAACATCCTTATGCTCGATCGGAATTAATGAAGTGCTAATTGAAATGTGACGTTGTACTTCCTCTTGAAGGTAATCTGAGACGGTGTTTCCATCGTTTACTTTCCCGATGCGGTTCGTTACTCCGGCATTAAAAAGCATGGTCTCTACCAGTGACGTTTTACCTGAACCTCCGTGCCCAACAAGACAGATATTACGAATACTCTTGGTGTCATAGCTTTTCAAGAATAATCTCCCCTTTGTCTATTCTTTTTAATAACTTGACTTAAACAAGACTATTGCACTCGAACATCACTCAATATTAAATTATAACATGTTTAATTCTCTTTAATTCTCTGCTGTTTCCACAAATCCTCTAAAAAAAACTGCATCCCTGAAAAAACTTGGAGCATGACCTCCTTTCCCAGCGCATAAGTTGAATAGAAATCAACTATATGTACTCTGACAGAGTACCGGCCAGGGAGGAAAAAATGCCCAGAAACAACCTCATTTTTGGTGCAGTCATTCTTTTTGGGGCGAATCTGGTCAATCGTCTGCTCGGGTTTGTCTACCAATACCTGATTATGCATTATATCGGTAGTGAAGCGTACGGATTGTTCTATATGGTATTTCCGGTCTATATGACTGCACTGGTCTTAACCACAGCAGGAATACCACTGGCTGTCTCCAAAATGGTCGCAGAAAGAGTCTCTATTGGCCGCTATGCTGAAGCCCGGAGAGTATTCCGGACGGCTTTCCTGACTTTATTTATTTCCGGTCTGCTGGTTACCATCACGCTGTACATAAACAGATCACTGATCGTTCACAGTTTCTTTGCGGATGAGCGCGTTGGAATTGTTTTTCAGATCTGTATCCCGTCAATTTTTATCGTATCTGTGGCCTCTGCATTCCGTGGATATTTCCAGGGGCTGCAGAACATGGTTCCTTCAGCGGTCAGCCAGGTTTGTGAACAAATCTTCCGGATCGGGATCGGTTTTTCTCTTTCCGTATATTTGCTAAAGAAAGGCATTGAATGGGCCGCAGCCGGTCTTGCCGCAGGAATGCTCTGTGGGGAGATCGTTGGTTTGCTTGTGATCCTGATTCAATATCTGGTGCAGCACAAGCACCTTCCTTATGGAAATGAAAATGGCGGACAATCCAAACCCGTCATGGCAGAGCTGATCAGTTTGTCCCTGCCCGTAACCGGAAGCAGGCTAATGGCTACAGGGCTGTCTTCTTTGGATACTGTCATTATTCCCAAACAGCTTCAGCTTGCCGGTTATTCGGCCAGGAATGCAACCTCTCTTTTTGGAGAGTTCAGCGGGACTGCACTTACGCTGCTCTCATTTCCAAGCGTCTTTACATTTGCGCTGGCTACATCGCTTGTCCCAGCTATTTCCGAAGCAATGGTCCGAAATGACGTCCGGGCTGCCAGGAGTAAAAGCATAGACGCGGTCCGCTATACCATTATGCTCGGATTGCCGTGTGTCATTGCACTTTATTTTTTTGCTGAACCACTTACGCACCTATTTAAAAGTGATCATGTGTCTGCAGTGTTGAAGGTATTAGCCTTGGGTGGGATATTTGCCTATATTCAGCAGACGACTACAGGAATTTTACAAGGGCTCGGCAAAACCTTTTTACCGCTGGCCCATTCGGTCATCACAGCAGTATTCCGGATTCCGCTTCTTTTCTACCTGACTGGGATTCCAAAATTTGGTCTCGTGGGTACCGCTTTAACTTATGTATTTGGTTTTGTCATGATGGCTTTCTTAAACCTTTATGCCATAAACAAGCACATCGGACTACAAGCTGATCTGAAATCCATGATCCTGCAGCCGGTTATGGCCGGACTTGGTATGACAGCTGTGCTCAAAAGCACCTTATGGCTGGTCCCGGGCCAAACAACGCTGCTTCCGAGTCTTACCGTCCTTCTTGCCGCAATTGTGGTTTATTTTGGGATCCTGATTTCTCAGGGAGGTATTTCAATAAAAGAAATAAAGAAAACCTGGCAGGCTTTGAGATTTTGGCCTAAAAACAAATAGTGCCCCACTTACAGCGTACCCAGCGTTATGCTTTCACCGCCAAAAATTTCGGATCTTGCTTCCCCACTGCCAATACGTCAGCAGGGCTACCACCAAAACAATCACAATAAGCAAGATCTTATAAATAAAATAAATTTTCACCACGGACAGCAGTGTAATAATGACAGCAAGAACAATCGGAATGATAAATAATTTTTTAAGATTATTCTTCCCACCTTTTTCTCGACTCAGCCAGAAAATAATAATAAACACAGCAAAATAAAAGAAGAAAATCCAAAAGCCCATACATTTCTCCTCCCTATAGTAAATTTTCCATGGTCTTTAACCGTTCATAATCGGTCAGGTCACAGTGTAAAGGCGTAACCGAAACATACCCTTCCTGAATTGCCCTAAGGTCAGTATCCTGTTCTTCTTCAAAAACGAGCGTTCCAGTGATCCAATAATACTCTCTGCCATAAGGAGATTTTCTGTTTTCGAACGCATTGTCATAAACAGACCTGCCTAGTTTCGTGACTTTTTTCCCCTTCCATTCCTCTCTGTCGCAGGGCGGCACATTAATATTGAGCAGGCCGCTCTGATACTGAAGTAAGGGGCTGTTCGTATCAATCAAGCGTTTGATGAGCAAAGCGCTTGGCATATAATCTTCGTAATCATAATTCGCAAGCGATACCGCTATGGAACGTATCCCTAACAGGGCGCCCTCCATTGCAGCTGCCACAGTACCAGAGTAGAATACATCCGAACCGAGATTCGGTCCGTGATTAATTCCGGATATGATTAAATCCGGCTTAGCAGGAAGAATATCCCCCTGTATCGCCAGTTTGACACAGTCTGTCGGTGTGCCGTTGACCGATATCCCAATATGATTGTCCGGCAAGGAATGATGGGTTACGAAGATTGGCTGAAACAAGGTGATAGATCGTCCAACAGCTGATCGTTGCCCTTCCGGAGCCACAACATAGATCTCATGCTGATGGTTCGCCGCCAAAACATCATACATGGTCCTGAGACCGGCAGCAAAATAACCATCATCATTTGTCAGCAGGATTTTCATGCAAACTAGCCTCCGTCATTTTGTCGCTTATTTCCAGACCAGCTAATTAATCAGACTAGTACAAAACATTAAAAAATTATATAAGCATTATACCCATTAGAAGGCCAATTTGCTACAAATACCGCATCAAGCACAGTAGCGCAGTTGTTTGTACCCGAGGGGCACAATCTGCCGAATAGCGGCATTGTAACATACCGACCAACCCAAAATAGGTATTAAATTATTCTAAAAATTATTCTTAGATTGGGACTAGCGTCTGCCCATAATTAATGAAAAGGCCTCTGCCCTAGTAGCAGCACTGGTTTCAAACATTCCTCTAACTGCTGATGTAACGGTCTGCGCGCCTGGTTTTTTAATTCCGCGTACGGTCATACACATATGCTCAGCTTCAATGACAACAATAACACCCCGCGGATTAAGCATATCATTCACAGTACCCGCAATCTGGCTCGTCAACCTTTCCTGTAACTGTGGCCTTCTGGCGTAGTCTTCGGCAACTCTGGCCAGCTTCGACAATCCTGTCACCTTGCCGTGTCTCGGTATATACGCAATGTGGGCCTGTCCAACAAAAGGAAGCAGGTGGTGCTCGCACATTGAATAAATCGGAATATCTCTAACCAGTACCATTTCCTCATGTTTTTCTGAAAACAATACAGACAGGTTCTTGCTCGGATCTTCATGAAGTCCGGCAAAAGCTTCCTCATAAAATCTGGCAACTCTTTTAGGAGTATCCTTAAGTCCTTCTCTTTCCGGATTCTCTCCAATTGCTTCCAAAATATCCCTTACAGCTCGTTCTATTTTTGCATGATCTATAGCCATCATGATCGCCTCCTATAATGGTGTAAATTAGCGGAATATTTTATAAATAGGTCAACTTGAATTGTATCATTTATTTTCGATTTGACCAAATTATTTTTGTACTATTTTTTCAGATACGCAATTTTAACCGACATTATTATCAAATTTTACTTTTCTAAAGTTTCAACCTGCGTTTTTCAGGCAGCTCCGGCCATTTAAGGATCGGTCCAATTAATTTATATACCAGACTGGATTCCTTGGTCAGTATGGGGCCCAATATAGCGAGAATGAGCACATACAAGGCAGAAAACGGTTGCAGGACTCCTAGTAAGCCTCCTGATAGGGCCAGTGTGGCAAGTATAATTGAAAATTCACCACGTGACAGGATCGTTAAGCCAATCCTGAGCGAAGCGCGATGCGACAACCGGGCTCTTCTTCCGGCTATAAACCCAGCAACCGTATTGCCAAGAAGCGTCAGCAGCACTGCACCAAGAACCGGCCAAACAGCGCCCCCCAGCGCGAAAGGATCGATGCTCAGACCAAAACTGAAAAAGAATAATGCACCAAAAAAATCACGAAAAGGAACAATAATATGTTCAATCCGCTCGCGATGCTCCGTCTCCGCCAGTACCAGTCCGAGCAGCATTGCTCCGATGGCCTCGGCAATATTCAGGGTTTCGGAAATCCCCGCAATCAACGTCACCGCCGCAAAAGTCACCAGTAAAAATGTCTCATCCGAAGGAATATTTAGCCGGCGGTTCAGCCATGGAACGAGCTTATGGCCCAAAAACAAAAATGCCCCGATAAATCCAAGTGCAACAGCTGCTGTAAGCAGGACTGTAACAGTCGAAGTTGAACCGGAAAGAACCAAACCAGAGACAACAGATAAATAGATTGCTACAAACACATCCTGAAACATCATCAGCCCTAGGATAATTTCTGTCTCATCGTTCGCAGCTCGTTTTAACTCAACAATGACTTTGGCCACAATAGCGCTTGACGAAATTGTCATCATCCCTGCTACGACCAGGATCTCTTTAACGGGCCAGCCTAAAAGCAATGGGTACAACAGCGCAACAGAAAAGTTGATGAGCATGTAGATGAGGCCGCTGCGTAGAATCGACGATCCCGATGCCATCAGCTGTTTGATCGAAAATTCTAATCCGAGAGAGAAAAGTAAAAATAAAACACCCATCTTTCCCATAAAGTCAATTAGTGCGGCTGACTGAATGAACCTGAAATCAAATACTCCGATATGAGGAGCTTGGGGTCCAACAACCATCCCCGCAATAATCAGAATAGGCACAATGGAGATCCGCAATTTACCGGCTATCATCCCTGCTAAGGCCGACAAGGCCAGAGCGAGACCAACTTCCAGTACCAAATGCTCCATTAATGAACACTCCCGTGAAACAGAAGCGCTTTTGCAGCTTTCACCTGTTCTTTTTCTCCTAGGATGACAATCGTTGCACCTTCCTGAAGAACGATGTCGGGATTGGGATTAATCGTTTTATTTTGGTCTTTTTTCACCATCGCAATAATCGTCCCGCCAGTCCGCTTCCGGACCTGCATCTCACCGATTGATTTACCAATCGCATAAGCCCCCGTTTCAATCCTGTACCATTCAAGTACCATATCCCCGATGGCTACCTCAACGGTATCCAGATCTTTGGGGCGATAGGCCATTCCGCCCAGAATAGAGGCAATGCAACGTGATTCTTCATCGTCAAGTGTTACCATTGAGATCGATTCGTTCGGATCCTCGAGGTAATAGTGATACATTTCCCGGCGCCCGTCATCATGAACGATCACAACCAGCTTATCTCCAGACCGGGTGTCCAGCTGATACTTTTTACCAATCCCCGGCAAGTCTTTTTCCTTGACTAATTTCATGCTAAAAAGCCCCCTTTTACTTTAAATTAACTTTAACAAATCTACGGATATAAGTAAAGAAAACGACAGAACGGAACAAAATTGATATTCCCTAATCAGACTATGCCTACTCAGCTAATTACGGCACAAAAAATAAGAGACGTAGCTTAAGTCTCGATACGTCCCGCTATCATCCGCATATTTTGACTATGCGACTTTTTCTGCTTATTTCTCCAAATTAATGTCAATGCTAATCGATTACCGTGTTGCTGTAAAAAATACGCGGTCAAAGGTAAATAAAATTTTACCGTCTTTGGAGCCGGAATAATACTTCATGATTTCCAACATCAGATCACTCTCAAATTCTTTTTGCATTTTGTCTTCATGAAGACAATCCAGGTAGGGTCTCAACCCGGTACTTCGATACAAATCCAGGATATCATCATAACTGTTCATCAAATGATAATACCTGGTTTCCCATAATTCGATTTCCGGTGTTAATTCACAGAGGACATCATAATAATATTCAGGAGTATGGACCTTATAAGGAATCGCAATGTGATCAAAATAACCGGACCACTTCGCAGAGCCTACCAGGTCTAAAAGCAACTGATGAATCAGCATTTCATTGACAAACGGAACTTGGACGGCTAATATGCCGCGGGGTTCCAGCATTGCAAACAGTCTGGAGATAAGAAGGTCATTATCAGGAATCCATTGGAAGACCGCATTGGAAAATATGAGATCGAACTGGCCCAAATCGGAAATGTCCTGTCCAGCATCCCGTAATAACCAACGCACTAACGGGTTTGTGGTTTTGGCAATTTCAAGCATGGCATGTGAATTATCAATGGCTGTGATCGCCGCATTCTTCCATCTTTCTGCTAAAACACGGGTGCTATTACCCGGACCGCAGCCCACATCCAGGATGTTTTCAGGCTTTTCAAGCTTAATACGGCTGACTAAATCACGTGACGGTTTGGATCTTTCTTTCTCAAATTTTAAATAGGCCTCTGGATTCCAGTCTGCCATGGTAATGCCTCCCAAAAACGTTTCTTTGATTGTACCAGAAAACAGATGATAATTAAACCTCTTTGGGAAGTCTAGTACTCAGCCAACCTAAATGGCTTTTTTAACCGTTAAACCAAAAGATTTATTGTAACAGTCGACTGCCACCTTCGTGTTGGACATTTCTTCATACGTATTCCCAAGCAGGATCCAGGCCGCGCTATTTTTGCTGTCCATGGAAACCAGCCGTTCCAGGATAATTTTGGCGTCGTCCCACAGCCCTTTTTCGGTCATGCAGACACTTAAATTATAGAGCACCGTTTTATCTTCCGGATCAATTTTCAGGGCATTCTGGTAATAATCAATTGCTTTGCGCGTTCTTCCGAGCTGAAAACAGATAAAGCCTAAATTATTCAGCAGCAAGATGTCATTATTCTTCAGTGTATAGGCTTTTCTGAGTAATCGGTAAGCCTGGTCATCCTGCTGAAGCTCGTGGTAAATGCCAGCCAGATTGCATAGAGCATCAAGATCATCCGGGTCATGTTTTAATACTTTCTGGAACAACTTCCGGGCTTTGCTCTGTTGGCCTGTCCGCGCATAGCAGTAGGCCAGCCTGGACATCAGGCTGAAATGCCCCCCATATTTAATCGCTTTATAGAAAGATTCAACCGCATCCTCGGTCTGATTCATTTTCAGCTGCATTTCCGCTTTCATTTCCCAGAATTCCGGCTGATACGGCTTCACTTTACAACAGCCGCTGAAACAGTTTAAGGCTTCCCTGTACTGGCCCTGGAACTGATAGATGCTGCCAAGTCGAAAAAGGATATTAGCATCTCCAGGTGAGGAACGAAGAGACTTATCCAGACAATTAATAGCTTCCTGCCATTCCCCAAGTTCGAGATAACAATCCGTCTGCAGATTCCAGTATGTACTGTTTACTTCCATCTGAAGCGCATTTTCGAGATGGATCAAAGCATCATTAACGAATCCCTGTCCATGGCAGCAGCGGGCCAGTAAAAAATGCACTTCGGCAAGCTGTCCGGGCTCTTCGCAATAGATGATTGCTGCTTCCAAATAGGCCTGAGCTTCCTTGAAAACCTTATGATCAATCAGTGTTTTCACCTCTGTCAGATACAGGGCACCGGAGATATTTTCTGTGTTTAAGACTCTAAACAGGATTTCTAGAGCCTGCTGTTCTTCCCCCATAAAAAGCAGCCAATTAATCTGCAGTTTTGTCTTGAGACGCAAGCTATTTTCCATATCAACACCCCTAAACATAAAATCAGACTCGTGCCAGATCAACCCTAAATCTCCTGTCGGCAGATTTCTTGTAATTCAGCGTTGTCTTGCGGCTCCCTGCGGTTGACGAGGTACTAAATAGTTATTCTTCTCTCTCCCATAATTTACCTTTTGGTTAGTTGGAAAACCGCTCATCAAATAGCCTTTCAATTAGATATTTTTCCAATTGGAATTATTTTTTTCGTTATTTATTTCTAAAAATATGTATAATAAGATAAGAGTTGCCAAAGCTCAATTTATTGGTAAAGAGGCTGATATTTTGTCCAAAACAAAAGTACCCTTCCTAATCATCCTCATGATCGTCCTGATAGCAATACCGACGATGTCCGGATGCAGTAAAATATTCTCGTTTTCCGCTGATGAAGAATCCAATCCAGTATCAAACTTGCCAGCTGGTGCGATTTATATAAACGGAGCTGCGATCCGTCCGCTGACTTTGAATGTAATCAATCAGGCTAAACAATCCATTTATATTGAGCTGTCCAGTCTGAATGATCAGGAAATCATTCATTTGCTGATTACCAAAGCGCGTTCGGGCATCGAAGTTAGACTGCTGCTCGACCAATGGCAGAGAGATAATACCTCAACCATTAAAACACTCAAAAATGAAAACATATCGGTCCAGTACTATCCTGCTGAAAAAGGACAGTTCCAGAGAGTACGCTATATGGTTATTGATCATAAAACAGCTGTTTTTTACGGAAGTGACTGGACCACCAAAGGTTTCGATGCGCACAGCATGGCTGTTAAACTATCCGGAGACTCTGTTGGTGTCATGGACAAATCCTTCGGCAAAGACTGGACCTATACGACGACAATGTCTCTTGATTTACCGGATACTTATGATTTGCCGGAAGACAATGTTACCTTTGCTATTACGGTCAACGTCAAACAGCAGCTTCTTAATTTAATCAACGCTGCTACATCTGAGATCCGGATTGAAACTGAACAATTGAGCGAAAGTGATACGATCGATGCTCTGGTAGAGGCAAAAAAAAGAGGCTGTAACGTTAAAGTGATCGTCAGCCTTTCCAGTGCGATTACCTCGCCCGATGCCATCCAGGAATTAAAGGATGCCCAGATTGAATTGCGCTATTATAATCAACCTGACAAAAAAACAATGGGAGCAAATTTCGGTATTTTTGACCAGACAACGTTGTTTGTTTCCAATTCTGCCTGGACGTATTATTCTTTTGTCATCAATCACGAAGGTTCTTTAACGGTTCCTTCTCCTGCTGTTGCAAAAAAAGTTACAGCGCTATTTGATGAAGAATGGGCTAATAGTACACCTTAATCAGTATTTCTCGTTCCCTATCCTTCTATAAAACCATATGTAGGGCAAGTCTGCGTGCCACAGTTCCAGCGTCAAGCGGAGCAAGGAGGGGAAGTGCGGCCTTTTGACGGCCACCGATGGCCTAATGTCGCGATGCCAAGGATGGCAAGGAGCGGCGTGTCAAGGATGACACAACGGCCGAAAGCGGAATTGTGGTATGCAGACAGGCCGCAAATACTTTAGTCTGACTATTAACTTATTTAAAATACGCTGTACTTATACTTATTTGGCATCGATGGAGGCACCTTCCGTACACGAGAATGAATACGTATTTGATTCCGAAATAACATTACCGAGGCTGTCGATCATCTTTAGAAGAAGGTTGACAGGCTCAGTCTCATTCTGGATTGATTTCGGCATGGTGGCTGTTAAGACAGTATTACTTACATACTTCGTTTTAACCAGGTTATCATCAATATAAATTTGATAATCCGGCAGGAAGTTTTCCCCTTGAACCTGAATCACATTTTCACTCAGACGAAGAACCTTTTTGATCTTGGGAAAACGCTCTCCAAGCAGGTACAAAGCATTCTGAACCGGTTTATCCTGTGGTTTAAGCTCATAGACATACGCATTGCCAATCAGGGAATCATATTGCAACATTTCATAGTCCGCGGATTCTGCTTCGGTGATTTTTTCATTCTTCTGATAATGCGCGGCGGCCATCACATTCGACCCTTTTTCATATAAGGAATAAAGGAAATCCATCAGGGTATTTCCTTCTTTTTTGCTTTTTTCCAGAATATAAGGCCCCAAGAAGCTCGAAGAAATGCGGATATTTTTATCTTTCTGGGTAGAGAAATTGTCCCAGATAACAAATGGCACCGTATATTTGTTTAAATAATCGCTGTAACTTCCTCCGTCCTGAAAAAAGTCAGCTTCTTGGTACACTTCAGAACTATTGCCGAGCAAAGGTAAATGGTCTCCATAAAAAACAACAATCGTTGGTTCATCAATCTTCTTTAGGCCTTCAATCAATGCTTTCAGGGACTGATCAACGTCAGAGATCGTATTGACGTAATTCTCCAGTAGTATTTTACTTTTGGCTGAAAAGTTGCCCTGAACCTGAATCGTATTTCCGGCATTAGGTTTTTCCGCATAAGGTCCATGAGCCTCCATAGAAATCGCATAGATAAAATCGGGTTTATCATTCTGTCCGAGCTGCTGCAGAATCTTCTTCGTGAGCTCGGTATCGCGGATGTAAGTCCCTTTCTTCTCCGGATCAGCAAAAAATTCCTTGCTGATAAATTTGTCAAATCCCATCTCTTCGAAAACAATATTGCGACGGTAGAACCAGTTATGGTAGGTATGAATCGCCGTAGCCTCATAACCTTGCCTTTTATAGATCGCGGGCAGCGCATCCATTTCCCTGGTTGCGTATTGGACATATGGAATGATCCCTGCGGGGAGAAACTGGCAGGAATATCCTGTCAAGACTTCAAACTCCGTATTTACCGTTCCTCCAGCAAAGACAGGTGCGAGCATCGTTCCGCCTGAATAATTTTTTTGCAGATAATGAAAATACGGAATTGGATCTTCGCTGAAGCTTACTTCTTTCATCAGCATCGGATCCCAGAAAGCCTCACTTTGTACAAAAATAACATTTGGGGTAAAATCCGGATCAACCGTGTAATCAGTTTTGGTCTGAGCAATGATCTTTTCAATTTCTTCTTTTTGATAAGAAGCCGGAGCATCATCCGAATAGGCTTTATAATTCAGCATAAAGCCGATAATCAAGCCATTTTCTTCGTAATTGGACTGCTGGCTCCAGTTTACAAGCCGGCAGTTGAAAGTCTTTTGCATAGAAGTATGGGCAACTAGATTAAATAGCAAGAGAAAAGACAGTACCGCAATAGGGACTTTTTGAGCCGAAAGGTACTTTTCCGTTGGTATGTAACGAATGATCAGGATGATCGAAACGATAAGTAAGATCACGAGTCCCAACATAAAAGCGATTGGCAGATCCTGAAAGCTCTGGGAAATGTTCGCAGCTTCCTTTCCAAGGTTTAAATCCCAGGGCAGCAAAGGCTCTCCTCGTAGGAGTAGTTTTTCCCTACTGACCAGTGCGATAAAGGAAAGGCCGGTTAGAATGACTGCTGCCATGGACAGGTATAAACGCCGGGGCAAAAGATAAAAAGCATTAATCAGTCCAAACAGCATAGCATACGTGGCAACAAATTGATTCGGTTCGCATACTGCCCAGATTAATGTATGGACAAAACTCCCGCGGGAGACCGTCTCAAACAATATTAAAACCATTAACGGAATCATAGCCAGAAACTTAGAATTAGACACTTTTTCCTCCATAAAATTCCTCATAAATTTTAAAGAGGATATCCGTTGGACATCCTCTTCCCGCTTTGCCGTTAGACATCTGGTTTTCTGACCCTGCACATGCAGGTGGGTACCTAGACAGATCTTTCCATCTTCTTTTTTGTAAAGTATGATGTACACAACCTGCCACTACTCAGTTCCCGGAAAAAAAATAGGATCAAAACCATGATAGTCCATACAAACAGAGCAGCATCATAGATATTATATCACCAGGGTGAAGAAAAATCCTCTAGAAACAACTGGAAAACCAATATGTTTTAGCGATGCACTCTATCTTCCAAATCAGCAAGTCTGTCCAAAATCACAGAGATAGTCATTTCCTGGGTACGTACCCTCTGCCGCAGCTGTTCGATGAGACTGGACATATTCTTAATTTGATGGAGTGTCCCAGGATTAGCCGTTCCATCATCCACTAAAGTAAGTATTTTTGTTTTACGGGAGGGATCTTTGGAATTAGAATCCGATTTATTTAAATACCTAATCTTACCGTATCGGGTGTTTCTTCCTTGGCTGATTTCAATAACCTTATCGTCTTCCAGCACTTTTAGTGCTTTCTTTAGGGTAATGCTTGCTACGCCTGTTTCACGCTGTATTTCGGAATAAGCAATTTCAAACTGGTCTTCATCATGTTTCTTGGACACTTTCTCAAAGAATTCCAAAAACTTATTGTACGTCTTATCCTTCAGTTTCAATGTTATTCATCCTTCCAAGCAAAATAAAACAACGAAATAGTTTATTGTATTATATCATAAATTAATGATTAATTTCACTTAAATTGTAAAAAATTATATATTTTTTAAGTATAATATAAAGACCGCATAAACTATTTCAAAAATTTAATAATTCTTCTTCCGTTACGTCAGCTTGTTTAAGACGTCTTCTTTCATGGAAAAAGAATATATGTCGGAAGGAAAAGCCGCATCTTTGACCTCCGCGCAATATTTTTGCACAGCGTCAACGATCAGAGGCTCGATCATTTCGTATCGTTTGACAAAGGTCGGCACAGTCTTATCTGAAACGCCAATCATATCATGAATAACCAGGACCTGGCCATCACATTGATTCCCGGCACCTATGCCAATGGTCGGCACGGATATTGACTGTGTGATCTTTGCTGCGAGCTGCGCCGGTATTGCTTCCAGGACCAGCATAAAAACACCGGCTTGAGCCAGAATTCCGGCATCACGCAAAAGTTTGGAAGCGCTGTGTATTTCTGTTCCTTGGACTTTATATCCACCCAATAGGCCGGCCGTTTGAGGCGTTAAACCAATGTGGCCAACAACAGGAATCCCGGCTTTGGTCAAAAAACTGATAATTTCGCGGTATTCCTCCCCGCCCTCGAGTTTAACAGCGTCGGCTCCACCCTCCTGCATCAGCCTTCCGGCATTGCGCAACGCATCTTTAGGCCTCGCATAAGTCAGATAAGGCATATCCACAATCATAAAAGTATTCGGAGCACCCCGCCGGACAGCTTTGGCATGATGCAGCATATCCTCCATCGTTACCGGAACTGTTGAGTCGTATCCTAATACGACCATCCCAAGCGAATCACCCACAAGAATCACATCGACACCGGCTTTTTCCATGATTTGTGCCGTCGGAAAATCATAGGCCGTCAGCATTGTAATCTTGTTCTCCTGTTCGCTCATCTTTTTAAAATCTGGAATCATTTTTTTCATTGTGATCGCCTTCTCCCTAAACCTTTTTTATTTCAATCTTTGTCTTAACTTTTAAGTCATAAGTTATATGGGCCAAGCATATGGTGTACAGAAATTGGAGAAAAAGGAGGCTGCCGTATGTCAAAACCGTTTCAGCTGTCATTAGTCACCAAAGGTATAGCGCTGTCCATCATCATCTCATTTCTGCTCACCGTTGTTTTGAGTCTGGTCTACTTCTTTACTTCGGTGCAGGAATCTGTTCTTTACTCGCTGCTCACTGCCGGAATTGGCGTATTCATCGCCAGTTTTTACATTGCGTATCAATCCGGAGCAAGAGGACTTCTGTACGGGCTGGCTATCGGAATCGGTTTTTTTGTGGTTACCATATTGATCTATTACATTTTCTATACAGGTAATCCTTCTTGGAAAATACTGCTCGAGAAAGTCCTGATTAGTCCCATATCGGGTGCGATCGGTGGCAGTATCGGAGTCTTGACGAGGAAATGATGTGATCTATGGTACGTTAAACCGCTCTCCTAAACTGTTCACCCTCCAGAACACGCTATTGAGTGAAAAAATGGGACAAGTACGGCTGTTTCCCACTATACTATTTGGTGTATACTCCTTAACCCTTTCCACCTAGGCCCTTGGCCTATTGCCCCCAGCTGGGGGTTTTTCTTTTTTATTTTATTTGGCGAGCGCAAATTTATTGATCCAGTTGACGACAATTCGGTCTCCCTGATTCAGTTCGGTCGTAAAATGAGCTTCACTGCCATTGACCTGCATTTCTAGTTTTCCGCCCGAAATTGAGTTTTCAGCAAGATTTATATACGGAAATAGTTCCGACAAAATGGGCTTGCGCGAAAAACCTTCCACTCTAATTTCCATACCGTCTTCGATAGGCTCATCTTCTTGTATGACCCTTCCTTTGAAGTAGATCTTTGCTTCAAACGGCGGTAAACTGAACGCTTCTCCGTTAACCGTAAAAATCATTGGTTCGGCTTCTAGCGCCAGATCCTTGATTAATATTTTTTTCTCAAGAATATCGACACGATCGCTATTATTAATAATACAGTCTTTGGTTACAGGGTAATCATTAACGATAATCTCCAGATCCGACACCAGTTCTCGGAGCTGGTTGTTGACTCTAATTCTCTTTTTGTTAATTTTATTGATATTAATGCCTTTTATGGCTAGTAAATCATAGAGCGTTTCATTCTTTTTTACGAGCAGGCTGCAGCCATCCTCAAGCCAGTCTTCTTCGTCAGCCGGTTTATTGTTCAGATAGATGAACGGCTTGAATTCCTCTTCCTTGCCATTCCAGACAATCCTCTTTGCTGCAGACCGGAAAATGATATCTTTGACCTGCGCTTTGGCACCTTCTCCTGAATGACCCGGCATAAAGGTAACCACGTCACCTTGATTAAGCCTCTGGTCTAGCTTGGCTGGCTGGTCATTGACTGTAATCATCGCGGGACTTCCCAACTCTCCTTTGATGACCTGAATCTCTCCGTTTAGCTTATAGATCAGCGCCGATCCAGGACGCCCGAAAAACGTTTTTGGCTGAACACCTGCCGCCAGAAGTCCTTCCGCTACCGTAGCAAGCTGTAGTTCAAACAACGGAATATTCGTATTGTTCACATTAACTGCATAATAATGGAGACCTTTATTATCCAGCGCCGAGATCGCAATTCCAATCGGCGTAATGACATCCGAACCAAATAAATTTTCTTCCTGACCGGAGACCTCGGACAGTCTTTCCCGAACCTGAATGCCGATTCTGCCTCGGGAAAGATTAATCACCTTGGACAGAATATCTCCCATCAATGGGGTAAGACTACCTCCCCCAACCATGATCACGGCCTGGGGTGAACAGCTGTTATTCAGCAGCAGGATTTCTCCGCCGATCCTTTCGGCAATCACCTGAACGGTCGGTTTAATGACATCCAGAACTTCCTGACGTGTGACAGAGGACCTGACTCCGAAGAAATTGACGATGTTAATCAGGCTGTTTGGATTTGGATCGTTCCCGTTCAGCTGCTTTTTAATCCTTTCGCCTTCCTGAAAATCGACCAAATAATTGGAACAGATTGCTTCTGTGACCTCATCACCGGCCATTGGCACCATACCATAGGCAAAGAAGGTACCTTCCTTGGTTAATGCTATATCTGCAGTCCCTGCCCCCATATCCACGAGGGCCAGATTCAGTCTTCTCATATCTCCGGGAATTGCAGCCAGTCCAGCGGCAATTGGTTCTAGCGTCAAACTGGCCATCTCAAGCCCCGCCCTTGCTAAAACTGCAATAAGACCATCGACAACCGTCCTCGGTAAAAATGAAGAAATAACTGTGATTTCTGCTTTTTTCCCTCTTTGCCCGACCAAAGTAGTAATCTGCTGATCTTCGAGCAGCTGCTTCACCGTACTGTATCCGACACAGTAGAATAGGATATTGTCTGTCTCTTCAGCTGAGATTTTCTTCATGGCCTTCTGGACAGCTTCCATTTCCATGGCCAAGACTTCTTCCTGTTCCCAGTGTATCGGCAGAACTTCCTCTCTCGAGACCGTCGCCATTTCGGTGCAAAGCGCCCTGCCTGCTGCTGCCACAGCCACTTTTGTCAATTTGCGGTTTAATTTATGCTCAAGTTCATTCTTTACAAATGACACGGCTTTAGCAACTTCGTTCACATCGTGAACCTGTCCGTCATACATCGCTCTTTGCGTATGTTCGGTCCGCGCACTGGCTATGACTTCATATCCCAATTCACTCTTTTGCGCTACAAGTCCAATAACGACCCTAGTGCCGATATCAAGGGCAAAAACAGTCTTCACTTCTCTTCCCACCTCGCAAAGTTATATATTTGTATGTTGTTAAATAGCCAGCTCGTTAGCTAGCTCATAGAGTTTACGGTTAAACATTTTCTTTTCGTTAAAAGCAAGCTCCAACGGCCTGTCCACAATTTCATTTTGAAAATGAGAAATCATAACCTCAGATTTTCCCTCTATCAGTGCCTCAATGGCTTTGCCACCCATCATTGCTCCGAGTAAAGAATCAGATGCCGAGGGCGCTCCTCCTCGTTGAATGTGACCAAGAATCGTCACTCGGTTTTCCAATCCAGAATATTGCTTCAGCGCTGAAGCAATTTCACGAATATCGCCTGCTCCTTCAGCACAAATAATAATACTATGATTTTTTCCTCTCCGATATCCCCGCAGCAGTTTCTCACTGATTTCCTGAAGATCAAAAGGGATTTCGGGCGTCAGGATTGATTCCGCTCCGATCGCGAGTCCTGAGTGGAGGGCAATGTCCCCGCAATTTCTGCCCATGACTTCGACTAGAAAAGTTCGTTCATGGGACGAAGCGGTATCTCTTAATTTGCTTACGGCCTCAACAACAGTGTTAACCGCCGTGTCAAAGCCAATCGTTGAATCTGTACCGGCAATGTCATTATCGATCGTACCCGGCACGCCAATGACTTTAATACCCAATTCGGCAAGTTTTTTTGCTCCGCGGTAAGAACCGTCTCCGCCGATGACCACGAGCGCTTCGATTCCTTTGGCCTTCAGCTGGTCTGCCGCCAGACGCTGGCCTTCAGCCGTAAACATTTCTTCACATCTGGCAGTTTTCAGGACCGTTCCGCCACGATGCACAATATCTGCAACCGAGCCAAGCTCCATTTCTTTTATTTCACCGCGCAGAAGCCCATCATAACCATGAAAAACCCCGTATACCCGAAGATCATGGTAAATGCCCTTGCGAACAACCGCCCGTATGGCGGTGTTCATTCCGGGAGCATCTCCTCCGCTGGTTAAAACTGCAACCTTGCTATCCGTGCCCATAAGATCTCTCCTTTTCAGCATTATACAGTTTTTTACATAAAGTTTCAAACAACACCTTTTTACTCTCCCGTATCTTTTCGGACTGGTTTGTCAGACTTCCGGTGTTTTTTCGAAAGTAGGACGCAATATCGCGATAGGAATACTGAAATATCTCATGCAGCAGGAGATACACCATCTGCCTTGCTTCCACAATCTCCCCTTTTTTCGTGCTACCCAGGACTTTGTTTTTTTCCAGACCGCAGCATTCACAAACGATAGAAACGACGAGATCAGCCTGTTCTCCGATGCCGGGAAGGTGAAATAATTTTTCGGACTGAGGCACGCGGATTTTCTCATCTGCAAAGTTTGCCGGCTGAATGTCTTTTTTCAACTGTTCAGCAATTTTTATAGCCTGCTTCATATTTTTAATTTCGGAAAGAAGTGCCGGCAGGCAGGGCCGGATCTCCTGAAACAAGTCCCCGGTCAGACGATACGCGATGAAATGCTCGAGCTCTTCAGCTGCCGGATCCTTTAAATAAAGGAAAAACCCGCTTTTAAGCCTTGATGCAAACCGCTGATTTAAAAAGTCAAAGTTGAGTGTACTGCCTTGATATGTAATGACCGTCTTTCCACCTTGCGCCAGAATGGTATCTACGGTATGGAACAGTTCTTCAAGTGTTTTCTTTTTTCCTTGCAGCACATTAATATTATCCAACAGGAAAAGGTCATTGGAACGCATAGAACCGCGAAAGCCGTTAAGACTGCCGCTTTGGGCCGCAAATGCAAATTTCTTCGAGAATTTATCCGCATCAATCAGGACAGTCTTCACCTTTTGTGGTTCCATTTTTTGCAGGATACAATTCAATAGCTGAGTCTTGCCCAATCCTTCCTGACCGGCAATTATCGTAACCGGGGGCGCCTTTTGTACTTCATAATTCTCTATATATTGAAAAGCTAATTGATTGAATTGGCTGATAAACACTGTTTAGAATACCCCCTGCGCAGATAACTTACTCACTGTATTTTTCATGTTAATGTTTGTCCTAACATAATTCGAGAACACGGTCCTAGGGAAGAACAAGGGTTAAGGAATATACCCCTAACCCTTGTCTAGATTGACAATTTCAGCCATCTATCATTACGCGTGCTTTGGCCTAATATATTTCCAGATATCTCTCAATTTCCCATTTATGCACGGCGATGCGGAAGCTGTCATATTCTTCGGTCTTTGCTGCAACAAATCGGGAATAGATGTGCTCACCGAGGGCATCTTTGATGACTTCATCATTGCTTAATAGCGTTAAAGCCTCTTTGAGGTCTCCGGGAAGTGAGTCAATCCCCATCTCTTTTCTTTGCCTGTCATCCATGGCAAAAATATTCAAATCAACGGCTTCGGGCGGGTTAAGTTTCCGTTTGATCCCATCCAGTCCGGCCTTAATCTGGACCGCTAAAGCCAGATAAGGATTGCAGGAAGGATCCGGGCTTCTTAACTCAATACGGGTTGAAGAACCCCTCTTGGCCGGAATACGTATCAGCGGACTCCGGTTGCGGCCCGACCAGGCAATATAGCAAGGTGCTTCATAGCCCGGAACGAGCCTTTTGTACGAATTGACCGTAGGATTGGTGATCGCCGTAAAAGCCTTGGCATGTTCCATAATACCGGCAATATAATGATACGCTTCGCTCGAAAGGTTCATTGGTCCTTCCAGATCATAGAAAAGGTTTTTGCCATTTTTGAATAAAGACTGGTTGACATGCATTCCGGAACCATTGATTCCAAAGATCGGTTTCGGCATAAATGTCGCATGCAGTCCGTGCCGTTGGGCAATCGTCCGGACGACAAATCTGAAGGTGACCATTTTATCAGCCATTTCCAAGGCATCGGCATATTTGAAGTCAATCTCATGCTGTCCGGGAGCAACTTCATGATGGGAGGCTTCAATTTCAAAATTCATCTGCTCCAGCGCCAGAACCATATCTCTTCTGGCACTCTCCCCTAGATCAACCGGTGTCATGTCAAAATAACCTGCTTTATCATGGGTAATCAGGGTCGGTCTGCCCTCCGTGTCGACATGGAACAGGAAAAATTCCAGCTCTGGTCCTATGTAGCATTTGAAACCCATTTCTGAGGCTTCTGCCAGTACTTTTTTTAGTGTATTGCGCGGACAACCGTTGAATGGCGTCCCGTCAGGATTATAAACATCACAGATGAGTCTCGCTACCCCGCCTTCAGCAGGCCTCCACGGGAAGACGACAAATGTGTCGGGGTCGGGCCTCAGGTACATGTCCGACTCCTCAATACGCACAAAGCCTTCAATAGAAGAACCGTCAAACATCATTTCTCCGTCCAGGGCTTTCTCAAGTTGTTCTACCGGAATAGAGACATTCTTTAATACTCCGAAAATATCGGTAAACTGGAGTCTCATGAATTTTACGCCTTTTTCATACGCCTCTCGTAAGACATCTTCTTTCGTATAATTCAAACCTTAGCACTCTCCAATTCTTTAAATTTTTTATTCTAGTACTAAATACTTTTCCAATGCTGGGTGAATATATAACAGCTGACGGCTTTCCGTAACCGCAGAAAACCTTTGAATATCCTTCGCGTCAAATTGCTGGGAAAAGAACAGTTTAATCGTCGTCCTTTCGTCGTTTGTCCGCAATTCCACCTTATCAGGATAAAATAAGTAATTATACAGTTCATCGCGCCAGCTAAGCTGTAAATTTCCAGTGGAGATTTTGATAATTCCGAACTTTTCCACATGGATGTCCCCTATTCCTGAAAAGCCCTGGGTAATATTCTCAGCTTCAACTGCCATCTGACCGGACTTAAATTTCAGGGACAGGATATGCTCAAGAATAAACCTGGCCGGAACGGAGATTTCCTCTATCATCATCGCATACGCTTTGATCTCATCCTCCCACTGGCGAATTTTTTCGGCATAAGCTGATTTGATCTCCGTTAAATTTTGGGCTTCTTTTTCTAAAAGAAAATAAATCCGTTCAAAGCTTTCAAGCAGAACCTGATCATTATGATTCAAGGAACATCTCCACCTTATTTTGGCTTATAACCTATTCTAACCTATTCCCAATTTTTTTCACAGTCCTTTTGAAAGTATAATTTTTGTTTTACCGATAAGGCCGAGAGGTTTTTTTCTCATATCTGATGGTTTGGGACAAATCTTGAATCAGCAGCTCAATTTCTTTAGTTTCATCCTGCAGGGACCTGGCGCACACCAGTGCGATCCAACCGCAGCGCAGCGCTTCCATATTTTTGCCTTTTTTCATCAAAAGATTAGCAAGCTTTAACATCGCTTCTCCTTTTGGCAGTTCCGGCTCATCATAAAACCTTTTGCCGAGCAGTTTGTACAGATTCTCCTGAAACAAAGTATCCTCGTAGCGGACAAGATATGTTAATTCCTCACTGATTTCGCCGATCTTGGAGCTGTCACCAAAGAACTGAAAGTACTTTAGGGCTTCTAGATATTGTTTTTTTGCCTCCGAATAATCCTGTTTCTTAATCAACAGGATGGCCAGACTGTAATAGCGCACAGCAAAGCCGAATTCGCTTCCTTGATGGTATTGAAGGGACAACTCAAGACTGCTGATTGCTTCATCCAGTAGTTTCGAACATTGGAGAAGATTACTTAACATGAAATAACTTTCACTGATTTCAGGATCACGGCCGTTTTTCAAATACAGCGCGACAACTCTCTGTTGTAAAAGCAGGGCTTCCGGCAGCCTATTTTTTTCAAAGTACAAGAAGGCGATATATTGCAGCGCATTAGCCAGTGAAACCTGTTCGCCTAACATGGCGTAGATCTTGGCGGCATAGTAAAATTTCCCCTGCGCAGCAATTTTCTGCGCCTGACTGTAATAGATTTCTCCCAAACAGAGGCTGATATCTGCCTCCCCATTTAGATAACCGTGTTCCCGGCAGAGATTTTCGGCATGCAGAAAAGACTCTCCTGCAGCCTGCCACTCTTTTATTTTTGTATAAACCTGGCCCAGATCAGAGTACAAGGCCGCCAAACGCAGGGGTGATGCTTCTCTCGGATAGTCCCTGATAGCCTGCTTATATAAATAAATGGCTTTGGCATTCTTCCCCTGGTTGAAATAAACGCTGGCTAGTCCGGCCCTGGCTTCAGCAATCCCTTTATTGTTATTCAGCTGTTTGCAGCAGGCCAGTGCCCTTCGAAATCCAGCCTCGGCTTCATCTAATTTGTTATTTTTCACCTGAACCGTTGCGAGCAAACGCTGAGAAAAAGCAACGATTATCGGCAGTTCCAGCGCTTCAGCCTTAAGAAGGCTTATCTGCAGATTTTTTTCAGCTTCTTCAGTTTTTCCGTCACCCAAGCATTTGATTCCATTCTCAAGATACTTCCTCCATATTTCCAGTGTGGTATCCATGGTATCCCTCCCGAATTTTCTTTATAATATACGAATTTTCTTTACAATATCTGAATTTTCTTCATAATATATGAGTTCGAGCAACTTCATTTGGTCTATAATATGCTATACTAAATCTAACGGAGCAAACCAGTGCAATGAATGTTTTTGCTCTTATCATTGAAAACAATGAAGTAAATTATCCTGCAGGAGGGATTGTAATGAGCACCAAAGACCCATCTTCACAAAATATTCTATGGATCATAGCTAAAATTCTGATTTTTATACTCTGCATTTATCTAGCCTACCTGATTTTAAAACCGCTGCTCGCCATCATCTTGAGTATCGGCTTTTGGATCATCAAGGTTGCTGTAGTCATTTTTATTTCTTTATTGGTATTGCACCTTCTCCTCAGAATCATTTTTAAGATTGATCTGTTGGAAATCATTTTTGGGGTCCGCTGGCCCAAGTAATACCACCGCGATGCATGGCGGACAATATTGGCTATCTGAACTTTAAATGCTGAATGGAGGCATCTTTATCGACGCTTCCATTTTTATATTTATCATGATTTACGCCCCCCCGGAATAAGCATGGTTCTAAGGGGGGATAAACAATGAACGTCTTTGTGGTGAACAGGAAAAAGTTGGCGGTGGGGATCGTGATGCTGATGCTAATTGCGGTTTTGGCCGTAAACAAAGAGCAAGCTATATCCGTTATTACCGGAAATTTAAAGCCGATTTACTCCGTCAAGACCGAAACGAAGCAGGTTGCGCTTACTTTTGATATCAGCTGGGGCGAAGAAAATGTGCAGCCGATTTTGGATATCCTAAAAAAAGAAAATATCAAGGCCACTTTCTTTCTTTCATCTCCATGGGCTGAAATAAAATCAGAGTTAGTCAAGCAAATTGCCGCAGACGGCCACGAAATTGGCTCCCACGGGCGGCGTCATGTTGATTTAAACACCATGACAGCTGATATTCTCATGAAAGAGCTCGATACTTCCAAAGAAGTCCTGGAACGTTTAAGCGGCCAAAAAATTACTCTGCTGCGCGCTCCGAACGGGGCTTATGACAACCAGGTCATCTCGGTTGCAAACAAGAGAGGCTACAAAGTCATCCAATGGAGTGTAGACTCCCTGGACTGGAAAAGGCCCGGAGCCGACGCAATCATCAATTATGTGATGAACGGACGCTCCAAAAATAAAGGAGCCTCCCCCGGCGACATTATCCTCTTCCACGCTTCTGATTCCGCGCCGGATACGCCCGAGGCACTCCCCACTGTTTTGAAAATGCTCAAAGAGAAGAACTATGAAATTGTGACGGTCGGCAAGCTGCTTAGCAATGCCCAGGAGAGCTGGCCGCCTGGTTCGAGCCTGTAATGAGCACTTGTATCGCGTTCTCAATTTACTCACTAATTCTGTCGACATAACCCCCTTTATATTAAAAGGCTATTATGCCAGGGCTAGTCTGCGTGCAATAATGTAGCCCATTATTTGAGCGGGCTATTTTAAGAACGTTTTACTAGAATAACGATCCGAAATTGATGCTAGCTCCAAAAGACACTTCCATGACTCCAGACTAGGTCTCCGTAATGGATGGCCGGCGCCAAGCGGAGCATGGATTGCGCAGCGCGACTTTTTGACGGCCACGGATGGCCTAATGTCGCGATGCCATGGATGGCAAGGAGCGACGTGCCACGGATGGCACAACAGCCGAAAGCGGCCATCCATTATGGAGACTAACCCGAGTAAACTAATATCTACCTTTATTCGAAAACGGGATGTACGAATCGATCTATTAATGCCCTTTCCAACTTTGGAACCCTTCGCCAACGACTTCGGAAACATCGCCGATGGCCACAAAAGCATCCGGGTCATATTTGTGGACGATTTCTTTGACCTGGGTCAACTGTGCTCTATTTACGATACTGTAGACCACTCTCTTTTGAAAGCGCGAATAAGCCCCTTCAGCTTGAAGATACGTTACGCCTCTGCCGACGAGATGGATAATATCCTCAGCAATCTTGTCCGGCTTTTCTGTGACGACCATAACACTTTTGGAATAATCCAACCCAACCTGGACGAGATCTATCACTTTGGTAGCGATAAACATATAAATCATCGCATACATGGCCATTTCCGGGCTAAAGATCAGTGCAGCTCCGATAAAGACAACCGCGTCGAGAATTAAGATGATCTGTCCGACACTAAATTGGATTCTTTTATTCAACACGATCGCCAGGATATCGGTACCGCCTAATGAACCGCGACAGCGAAAGATGATGCCCATTCCGATACCGGATACGACGCCCCCGAAAATAGAGGCCAACAGCGTATCTGTTGTTATCGGAGACAAAACATCTGTAAACTTCAGCGCAGCAGATAATGTCCCCACACCAAGTATACTCCAATAAAACAATTGTCTGCCGACTGACTTGTAACCGAGAATGAATAATGGAATATTCAGAAGTGCCACCAGAATACTAATATTCCATTGAAACAGGTAATGCAACAGAATCGCGATTCCGGTTACTCCGCCGTCAGCAATTTGGTTAGGCAGGATCAATGTATTAATGCTGACAGCTACAATCACTGTACCTATAATGATTCCAAAAAATCTTTTGAAAAAATGCCATGGTATTTTTTTTAGGTTCATGTTTTACCTCAAATTAAGCTAGTCATCCAAGCTCTCTCCGACAATTTGTACCAAGCTTTCTTTAACATTATTCTTGACAAAAAGAATTCTATTTAGTAAAGTAATGTAGCGGTTTTATTGCGCTCGTAGCTCAGGGGATAGAGTGACGGTTTCCGAGGCCGGAGGTCGCAGGTTCAAATCCTGCCGGGCGCACCATTAGAAAACAAACATTGCAAGTGTTGCAGTGTTTGTTTAGTATCATATACTTTTCCCGGCATTTATTGTTTTCAAGCATAAAAACAGATAAATCGTTAAACCTACTATATAAAAAGGAGGATTTAACGATGAATATTCTGGAAAAAGCGACCGCCAAGAGCCATTCCATTGTTCAAAATATGATGGATCACGAACCTGCTAATTATATTGAGGCAGGTTTGCAGTATCAGATTGTTTTGATGGGGCGTTTTCAAGCCTCAGTTATTACTATTCTGTATAATCATGCTAAAGATCCTGAACTCAGAATACTGCTTAAAGATGCACTGGATGCATTGGTAGAAAGAACTGTCAAAATGAGTGAGGATTTTTTACAATCCGAGGATGTCACGCTGCCAACCATACAGTTTCCCGAACGGTCCCTGGAAGAATACCAGGACATACCAGACCGCTTACACTTCAGTGATATGGAAATTGCGCTGCTGCTGCTGGAAATGAGCGCTTCCAGCCAAATGGCCTTATTGACAGCCATCAATCAAAGCTATCACCTGGAAATTGGGAATCGTCTCCGCAAGGAACTAAACATTGGATTTGATTGGGCTTACCAGTTGGAGCAGCTGATGCTCCAAAGAAACTGGCTTCCCAAAATTGCAAAAATCGTTCATTAACACGCAACGTAAAATTCATTTTTCAGTATTCTATATACATTTAATATGCCAGCCTCAAACAGACTGGCATTCCTTATATTTTGTGTCCTTTTCAAAAATTAATAACACTTACTCCGGGAAATATAATTGGAAAGCCGCAATGATGTCTTTCTGAACCAGCTCCGGCTCCTTTTCCCCATTGATTTCCACAACCGGTTCCCCATTTTTTTGCCACTGTTTGTACAGCTTTTGGTAATTATCTGCAACGTGCCGCAGCGTCTCGCTGTTTTCAAATATTTCAGTCTGGAATCTTCCTGCCGCTATTCTCTTGAGCGATGTTTCCGGGCTTACTTTTATAAATAGTGTAAGGTCTGGTTTCACCGCATATTGATTAATTTCCCCAATCCAGGACTCATCATTTTTCATCCCCTGATACGCAAACGAAGACCATAGATATCTGTCACAGATCACATAATTTCCCTGCTCCAGAGCAGGAATGACCAGATTGTTGTTATGATCAAGCCGGTCGGCAGCAAACAGCAACGCCAGACAGTTGTCACCCACACCATTGATCCGGCCTGAAAGTACCTGACGGATCGTTGTTCCGAGCGGACCCTGGCTTGGTTCTCTGGTCAGAATGGTTTTTACTCCGCACACGGTTTCAAGATATACCTTAAGACGCTCAATCTGCGTTCCTTTACCTGATCCATCGATGCCTTCGAGCACAATGAACTTTCCCTTTGCCTGCATGATCTTCAACTCCTTCAGGATTTATTGTAATCGATTTTAGCGCAAATAAAAAGATGCCTCCTCTCTGAGACATCTTTATACACTAACTGTTCGTTCATTTATCCAACCTTACTCATCACCCGAAGCTTATCGGCGAGCAGTGCAATAAATTCAGAATTGGTAGGCTTCTGACGTTCTATGTTCATCGAATATCCGAAGATCCTCTTCAGTGTTTCCATATGTCCGCGTTCCCAGGCTAGCTCAATAGCATGTCTGATACCTCTTTCCACCCTGCTGGGAGCAGTATTGTATTTCTTAGCAATTGCCGGGTACAGTTCTTTGGTTACAGCCCCGAGTAAAGAAACATCTTCGATTACCATGAGTATTGCATCTCTGATGTACTGATATCCTTTGACATGAGCCGGAATGCCCAGCTGGTGCATCATTGTCGTTACTTCTACGTTGATATTGACCCCTCTTCCGACTGACGCCACCGAAGAACACGTCTGAAGCATCGGGGGATTCGTTACTTCAAGGTCCTGCGTCAGCGTCCTGATGCGTTTCCCCAAAATTTCTAGGTCAAATGGTTTCAGGATAAAATAATCAACTCCCATGACCATGGCCTGATGCGTCAATGTTTCATGCCCGAAGGCCGTTAATAATATGACTTTGGGTTTCCTGACAGATGTTCTGGCATTGATTCTTTCCAGGACTTCCAAACCATCGAGATTGGGCATCACAAGATCCATAATGACGAGATCCGGGTCATGCTTTTGAATCAAATCCCAAGCTTCAAGTCCATTGTAGGCTACGCCAGCGAGCTCAAAGCTATCATCCTTTGAAATATAATCCTGAAGGATCTGACATAGATTTCGATTATCCTCGGCTACAATAATCTTTACCTTTTTTGACATCTCTACATTTCCCCGCTTTATCATATTTTTCCCGGTTCCTTTTTCCGGTAGTATCATTATAAATCAGCGGAGATGTCGAATTCTTAAAAAATAAGGAACACTTTCTAATTTTGGCATTCATTGTAAAGCCCTTGTCCCATCTGTAGGAAACGCTGTTTAAGGGTTATTTTTTTTTCGTTAAAATAAGCCAATTTATTTTTTGTCCTACATATTGTCCCGAACTTCAAGAGAATTTCTGTGTAAATATCAAAGTTTTGTCTTGTTCTGACGAGTTACTGTATCTGTATGTATCAGCTGATGATAATTGCTTCCGTCGGACAACCGTCGGCTGCTTCCTGCGCTGATTCTTCAAGCGTCTCCGGAACCTGTTCCTGACGCGTTACAGCCAATCCGTCATCATCCATTTCAAATATGTCCGGGCAGATTGCAGGACATGCTCCGCATCCGATACAGGCTTCTTTTTCTACATAGGCAATCATGAAGTTCACCCCAAACTATTTTTGTCAATCGTCGATTGTATTGTTCCCGAGATGACTAAAGCTATGCAGATTTTCTATTTGAGACTCATCTCTACGATTTTCAGACCATTGTCCTGTTGCTCCACTGTAATCTGGTAAGCCAGTACTTTTCTTTGATCAATGGATGACCCCGTCGTAATTTCGACAAAATAACTATTTTGCGCAGAAGTGTTTTGAATCTCCACATTTTGAACACTTAAAAATGGATTATCCCGAAACATCTGCTGCAGTATGCTATTTGTAGCTTCGGCCTGTCCGGATGCCAGGGCCGAAGCAAGATCAAATTGCCTGTAATCAAGCTTTTCCCAATATTCTTCAATCACTGCATTTGGATTTGCATAACTTTGCCCATTGGCCATTGCAGAAACTGCAGTATCCGGATTCTGCCACCAGACTATGATGCCAATAAAAAAAATACTGCAGACAAGTATGAAAAAATGCCGGTTCAATAACATAATTTCCCTCCTAGACCTTTTACTATAATATAGGAGGGAAATTGGAAATTCATGACACCAGGGCAATTATTTATTGAAGATTTTTTTCAGAAGATTAAGTACGGACTGAGGCAGTTTGATGTAGTACATTTTCATGGAATTATTCCTCCTTCCAGCACTGCTATCTTGAGAATAATTTATGCAGCAGCTTGATTTTATACAACATGGTAATTTTTAACAGCATCTTCAAGCTGTTTGACTAGTTCGATTTCCTCCGCAGTTTTTGCCGTGAAATAAAGTTTTCCTACGATTGCCGTCAGCATTTTTAAAACATCTTCAAAGGTCAGTTTATCTGTGAGCGCTAATTTTTCACTTGTTTCAATCATGGCAATCCCAAATTGATGTCCGACACCGTCTTTCATCATCTTCGTACAGGATTTTCCCAACAGCTTCATGACGAGTGCAGCTTCCTGTGTATCGAGCTGCCGTACAGCATCAATAGTCGTATAAAATCCCTGGACGATCCTAACGCCAACATTGGACCAATCTACCGGCTGAACCATTTCCATTCCTCCTCAAAAAAATAACCTGTGCCTTACTATATGCACAGGTTAGATGAGGGGTGAAATCAGTTCTTGAATATTAAGGGCCTTACCCCTTTCATTTGCCCGTTTTGGGGTATCTGGACCGATAAATCTTTTGGAGGACATGCTCCGAACTTCCCTGATAAAAAGAAGTAATCGGCAGCGCCTGCAGAAAATATCGACCATACCTTTTTTTGATAATCCGGTCATCTAAAACAATCACAACGCCTTTATCCTCTCTCGTTCGGATTAAACGTCCAAAACCCTGCTTGAAGCGAATAATTGCTTCAGGCAAATTTAACGCATAAAACGGATCAAATCCCTGACTTTCCAATAGGCGGGCCTTTGCTTCCAGAATAGGCGTATCCGGCGGCCAAAACGGAAGTCTGACCATGATTACACAACGCAGCATGTCCCCGGGAAGATCGATGCCTTCCCAAAAGCTATTCGTTCCAAGCAGGACACTACTGCTGTTCTGCATAAACTTCTGTAAAAGTTCTTCCCTGGTGCCGTCAATCCCCTGGGCCAGCACATTCAGGTGCCGGCAGCATTCTTCATTCTCTAACAAGTGGTATACCCGCTGCAAATATCGGTGGGAAGTAAATAATACCAGTGTACCTCCCTCCAGCTCTTCGGCAATTTTCCCAATAAATGAAGCTGTCTTTTCTGCAAGGCTATCCTCAGGTAGATTTACAGATAAGTTATTGACAACACAGAAAACCATTTGTTTTTCATAATCAAACGGTGAATCCAGCTTCAGGCTGATATAGTCCTCTACGCCGATATCCCTGGTCAAATACGTAAAATCCTCACCGACACTTAAGGTGGCAGAAGTTAAAACCGTACAATTATTCTTACTGAATATTTTTTTATTTAAAAGCGGAGCTACATTGATTAGCGTGTTTTTTAAATAGACTGTATTGCTTTTCTCGAGATAGGTTACGCGATCCACTTCACTTTTGCTGATGATTTTACCTAATCCGTCAACGATTAGGGCAAGTTCATTTTTTATTCTGCTAATCTCATATCTGGTTTCTTCCAGCTGTTCACTTTCAAGAGCCAAAAAGGAATTAATTCGATCCAGCACCTCCACTAAGCCTTTAAACCTGATGATCAGATTTTCCGAGGCCAACAGGATCATCTGTAAGATATCTTCGCTGACCTTTTCAGGATCTAAGCGAAGACTGAACTGCCGGCCAAGAACGCTTTGCAGCATGCTGAAAAGTTCCCGGGCCTGATCCGCAGCCGCCCCGCAGCGATCCGGAATCTCTTCAAGATTGCTTTTGAAATAGGTCCAGTTGAAGGCAGGAAAGACCTCTGCCCAAACAATATAATTCTTTTTCAGATAAGCGAATAGATTTCCTTTCCCGCCATAGATACTATCCGTCAACCTGATCATCTGTTCTAGGCAAATCTCAAATCCAAGTTGTTTGAGCGCAGTCTGGTAAATATTATGCGCCTCATCGATGATAAGATTACTATATTCCGGTAAAATCTTATGATTCGTTTTGATGTCGGCAAGAAGCAAGGAGTGATTAATCACAAGAACATCAGCAGCCTCTGCTCTCTTCCTGGCGTTATAAAGGTAACAACGCGAAGTAAAAGAACACTCTCCGGGTTGACAGGCCGGATTATCCGCAGCAAATTTTCGGTAAATTGGAACGAAACTTTGATTATTCGGCAGTTCTCCAAAATCCCCAGTTTTCGTTTCAGAAGCCCAAGAAAAAAATGCGGCCTGCCGGAGTTGTTCATCCTGGGTTAGATAATCAGTAAACAGCGATTCCTGATATAGGCATTTCAGACACAAATAATTGCTCTTACCCTTAAGCAGCGCTGTTTTAAATGGAAAAGGCAGGAATCTCTGCAACAGCGGAAGGTCTTTGCTGAAGAGCTGCTCCTGCAAAGTGATGGTGTGGGTTGCAACAATCACCTTCTGCTGATGCCTTTTGGACCACCAGAGTGCCGGAATCAGATAGGCAAGCGTTTTCCCTGTTCCTGTACCAGCTTCAATCACAACATCTGTCGCTTCGGTAAACCCTTTTAGGATCTCAGCGGCCATCACGGTTTGAATCTCTCTGTTTTCAAACCCTGGAATCATGCTGGCGAGTAAGCCGTCCTGACCGAAACACTCCACAGCCCAAGCCGGCGAATCAGGAATTTCAGCGAAATCGTCCGGACCGGGGCTAAAAAGATTTTGTACCGACTCTCCCTGATAGGGTGCAATACGGATGGGCCTGTCCGGATACGTCCGTACGATTTCCTTTTTTAATTGGGTTAGCACAGGCTGACAGGAAAGACCTTTTGTATATTCTTCCAACTTGCTCAAGAAACCCAGATCCGTCTTCAATCCTTTTTTCCAGCACTGCAGAAGCAGGTCTCGGGTCAGTCGAACCTCTTTTTGGACCGGTGAAAAAAACCTGCGGTGTTTCTTTATCTTAAGTTTATCGGTTATCTCCTCTAAACTTTGCTGGCTGACTATTGGGAAAAAAACTGCGGCAAGTTCCTGAACCTCAATCACGTTCTGGTTTAGATTAATATCAAAATATTTTATTAAATCAGGCAGGATTTTCTTCTGCTCATAAACAAATATAAGGGTATCATGGGTAAAATCTTCAAGACTTTTTTTATACCGCTCCATCCTGCTTGGGTCTTCACCTTCGCCCTGGAACGAAAACATCAGATATTTGGGGAGTGCCCCTTTTCCCAAGCGCAGAGCCACCAGGTACCCACGTTCTGAGGGAGTACCAGGACGTATTAGAGATAGGATGACACAAGCCTGATTCAATCAGCCGAGCTCCCTTCAAAAAAAATAATTTACTTAACCATAAATCGTAACATTCCTAATAAACTAAATACTGAGAAGATCATGAAGAAAACTGTATAGTGCCAAATCAATCAAATCATACGAATTACAGGAGGAAAAGGATGAAGCCAATCTATTTGCAAACGGATTTCCCCGGCGGCCGCTCTCACATCTTGATCAGGGATCTCGCCTCAGCTAATACGGAACTGCATCATTATATTTTATTTTTGACGAATAAAGGGAAGCTCTGGATTGATGTTTTTTGGCCGCATGACGAGGAATCCGAAGAGTATACGGTCAGTATCTCTGAAGAAAAATTCTGGCATACTTTCCGCGAGTGGCGTTTGCATGGACTCGTCCTGGGCAGCAATGAACGAGTAGCCGAAATATTTGCCCAAAAGAATTTAAATAAGAGGACTAAGCCAAAATCAGTTTAAGGCGTATCCTTCTTCGTCCCCTTCATTTTATCCAAGCGATAAATAAAAGCTAGTACTTCGGCAACCGCCTGATAGAGTTCGGGCGGTATTTCTTTGGACAGCTCTACCTGCATTAAGGCTTCTACAAGGGTGTCGTCATTTTGGACCGGAATGCCCTGCTCTTCGGCCAATTCAATTATTTTTTTGGCCATATGCCCTTCCCCTTTGGCGACAATCCTCGGAGCACCAACATGATCATAGGCCAGGGCAGCGGCTTTTTTAATATTTTTTTTATTATTTGGACTTTCCCTTTTCATCCTTTGATATCCACCCCTGAAAAGTTTTTTCCAGTTAGAAAATGCACAAACTGGGGAAATTCATCGTAGGTCTTTAACGATAGCTTTTCTAAAGATAAGCCAATATCCGCGAAGTTCTGCTTGATTTGATCATAGAGATCTTCAATCAGCGAATTCAGCTCCTCGGGATGATCGTTTAAGAGGCAGATATGGAGTTTGTTGTCGTAAAGCGTAAGGTCGGCTCCGAGCAGGTCAAGGTGTTCCGTCTCGACCTGCAGCGCGAGATGGCAGTGTTCAATATCCATTTTATGGCCTTTACGAGAACTCTCCACTGCAAGCGAACAATTATATAGCTCATTGTTATTCTGCAGCGGGATATGCATAAGCAAATAGGCGGTATTTTCTTTATTCCCGGTCTGGATCCAGATTTGCTGTCCGCTAATCTCATCCAGAAAACTCTTCAGTGCGCTTTTTTCTGGAGAGACAGAATCTTCTGCCAGCGCGTTTAAGAGCATTGTTTTTACATTTTCAGTTTGTTCTGCTTCCCAACCGGCGTTATTCTTTAATTTGAGCAGCAGCTGATTCTCGTGCTCGAGCCCGAGGCTTTTGAAATAATGCAGGATGTTTTCAAACTGCTCACCGTTGGTGTCCTCCCACTTCGGGATGATTTTCCAAAGCTGGTCTGCAAGCGTGTTGAGTGGGGATTTCTGGTCTATTGAACTTTGACTCGTTGAACTTTGATTTGTTGAGCTCTGGTTTGCAGAATTCTGATCCGATAGCATCGTTTTAAGAACACTGCTGTTTTGCTGATTCAGATATTTTGCCAGAACCACAGAGATCTCAGGGGTCAGGTTGATCCCCCTGTTTAGAATCGTTGTGATCTGCTCCAGGGTTAATCGAAGCGCCTGTCCGGCTACCTGGCTGGATGCCTGTCCTGCGCCGGTATTTGTCTCCTGCGGCGCTGTCCTGGAAGCTATCTTGCTCAATAGTTTACTCTGGTTTTTTCCTTCCCTCAAAATCATCCATAGCTTATCAGCAGCCTGGTATAATATTTCAGGTGGAGCACTCTTGCTGCCTGTTGCCGTGTTCTGATTGACCATGTTGTTGACTAGAAAGTCCGCTTCTTCGGCTGAAAGACCAAATCCTTTGCTGATCATTGAAGACAGCTGCTCCGCAGACAAACTGCTCAGCTGGCCGGTACTCTGGCTAACCCGGCTCAAAACAACGCCTTCCGTATTGACCTCTTTGACGACCGCCAGAAATCTTTCACCTTCCATAAACTGCGGTTCCAGCTGGGCTTTAATTTTTTGCCCGGCAATGGAGATGAGTCCTTCCTGATTTCCATTTCTACTGATAATTTCCACTGGAAGAAGCTGGCCGGTTTTCAATTGTGTAAAATCTATTGAAGAAGAAATCTTGCCAATACTCTGGATATTGTTTATGATCATTAGAGACTCCCTCGCAGAAAAATCTGCTGTAATAATGATAACAAAAATTATCATAATAGAATTAAAGGAATGATTGTGTTGAGTATCTTTGAAACGATTATGCTGTTATGTTTTGGTTCTGCCTGGCCTTTTTCGATCTACTCGTCCTACAAAGCCAGAACTGCGAAAGGAAAAAGCCTTTTTTTCCTGGTTGTATTGCTTATCGGCTATTTATCCGGCATCCTGCACAAGATGATTTATTCGTTCGATTATGTCATTATACTATATATCCTGAATTTTTGCCTGATCGCAGTTGATACAGGGCTTTATTTTAGGAATAAACGGTTGGATGCATTAAGGAATTTTGAATAATACGGGGGAAGTCTGCATGCCACAATACCCGCGTGCCATGGATGGCTCAATCCTTAAAAAGTCCGCGCTTCGCATCGTGCTCCGCTCGCAGCGGAACTGTGGCACACAGACTGATCTCGCTTAAAGCACGTTTGTTATGTAATATCCCGTTCATTTATGTAGTAGAATATTGAATGTCTTAATTGTAGGTTACCAACGTCTTATTTGGATAATAAGACAAAAATAAATATCAATAGGAGATATTGTGATGAATAATGAATTTAAGCTAGTGAAACCTGAGCAGTTAACGGATAACCCCTTTAATCTGGTCGGAAAGGACTGGATGCTGATTACGGCGGGAAATATGGAAAAGTATAATATGATGACGGCCAGCTGGGGCGGATTCGGGGTACTGTGGAATAAAAAAGTATGCTTTTGTTTTGTCCGTCCTTCGCGTTATACTTATCAGTTTATGGAAGAAAATGATACTTTCACGCTTTCTTTTTTTGAAGAAAACTATCGAAAGGCTTTATCTTTCTGCGGAGCAAATTCCGGAAGAGATGTGGACAAAACAGCCGCTACAGGGATTACACCCGTTGAAAGCCCGTTTGGATCCGTCTATTTTAAGGAAGCTAGACTGGTTATGGAATGTAAAAAACTCTATTATCAGGATTTGGACCCGAGCCATTTTCTTGATCCGGCAATTGAAAGTAACTATAAGCAGAATGATTATCACCGTGTTTACGTTGGTGAAATCATTCGGTGCTATGCTAAAAATTAAGTTTAACTCAATGAGGCGCTTCAATTATCAGGGGCGTCATATCTTTTTTCTGGGTGTTGTAGCCTCGTACAGCGCAGAATGCGCCGCTCACACATGAGTTGTCAAACAATCCAGTGGAATATTTAACAACTCACCATCTCGCAAACAAGACCCTCGCTAACATGTCAAAACCTCTGGGCTTTACAATAAGTCATCGCACCTTGCCATCCGGCACCGCGACAGTGGCCATCCGTGGCCTGAAACCGTTGACATGTCTTAACGCGAGGATTCCTTTATGTCTTACATAAAAGGCCTATCCCAAATTCGCCACCGGTGGCGAGTTTGGGATAGGCCTGGCCGTATATCTTTCTAATTACAATTTCGCTTCAATAGCCTTTACAAGATCCGATTTTCCTCTGAAACCGACGATCGTATCAGCAATTTTACCGTTTTTAATCAGCAGCAGTGTCGGAATACTCATTACGCCGTATTTCTGGGCGATTTCCCCCTGCTCATCGACATTTAATTTGCCGATGGTTACTTTACCTGCATATTCATCTGCCAGTTCTTCCACTACAGGAGCTATCATTCTGCAAGGTCCGCACCAGGCAGCCCAAAAATCGACCAATACCAGCTGGCTTGAACTGAGTACATCACTCTGCCAATTCTCAGCAGTAAATGTTTTGACATTAACACCTGCCATCTTAAATCCCTCCGTTCTTAACGTCACCATAGAAAAAGACTTTTGTTTGTCCAAAAGATTAATGGACAAACCGGTTCAACAAAACAATCAGATCATCCAGGGCTTTATCATTTTCCGTTTCGAGCGCATCTTTCAAGCAGGTTCTGGAGTGCTCTTCAAAAATCATAATGCCAACCTTATTGATTGCTGCCTTGACTGCGGCAACCTGAACCAAAACATCAGAACAGCATTTTTCTTCATCAAGCATACGCTGCAACCCCTTGACCTGTCCCTCAATCCGTTTCAATCGGATCATGATATCGTTTCTCGGTTCCTTTTTTTTCTTTGGTTCCATCTTACCCCTTACCCCTATACCCTACCCGGGTATTTTCTAAGGTTATTATATGATCCGTCTGGCTATTCTGTCAAGAGGCTTTGCAGAATATTTCTGGACATTTCAGGATATTCAAAGATATTGCATAGGCTTTGCCGGGTATGAAATATATTATGCCTGTTTTTATGAATAATAAACCAGCAAAGCCCTTATCGAAAGTTCTATTAATGAGATAAGATGAATTAAATTAAATTGAATTGATGGGGAATTATTGATAAATAATTAAAAGACTAATTAGAAGTCTGTTTTGCTTTTAGGTCCAATTTAATATGAAGCTCTTTGAGTTGGCTGTCCACAACCGGTGAAGGCGTCTGGGTCAACAGGCATGAAGCACTCTGGGTCTTCGGGAATGCGATGACATCGCGGATATTGTCCCGTCCGGAAAGAATCATCGTAAGTCTATCTAGCCCAAACGCAATTCCCCCATGGGGTGGTGTGCCATATTCGAACGCCTCAAGCAGATAGCCAAATTTTTCTTTGGCCTCTTCACTGCTCAAACCAATCAGGTCAAAGATCTTTTCCTGAACATCCCTTTGGTGAATCCGGATGCTTCCTCCGCCAAGTTCCATTCCGTTCAGGACCATGTCATAAGCCTTTGCTCTTACCTTCAGCGGATCAGAATCCAGGAGAGGAATATCTTCATTCATCGGACTGGTAAACATATGGTGAATCGCCACATAGCGTTTTTCTTCCTCATCATATTCCATGAGCGGGAATTCCGTAACCCAAAGACAGTTAATCCTATCTTCCCGGATAAGCTCCATCCGTTTGGCCAGCTCTAGTCTTAAGTTCCCAAGCGCATTATGAACGACGGATTCCTTATCGGCAACGAAGAATAGGATGTCTCCGGTTTCTGCTCCCATCGCAGCCAGCAGTGCGTTAATTTCCTTTTCGGTGAAGAACTTCAGAATCGGTGATTTCATTCCTTCGGGATCCATCACGATGTAGGCAAGTCCTTTGGCTCCGTAAATGCTGACAAACTTAGTGAGCGCGTCAATTTCTCTTCGCGGCATGCCGGCACATCCTTTGGCGCAGATCCCTTTAACCCTGCCGCCCTTCGCGATAACGTCGGCAAATACTTTAAATCCGGAATCTTTAACGACCGGAGCCACATCGATCAATTCCATGGCAAAGCGGGTATCCGGTTTGTCCGAACCATAGCGTTCCATCGCCTCCTGATAGGTCAGCCGCGGAATGGGGAGCGGGATATCAATACCTTTAATCTCCCTGAAGATCTTGGCAATCAGATTCTCCATCATCGGCAGAAGGTCTTCAATCTCAATAAAGGACATCTCCAAGTCGAGCTGGGTAAATTCCGGCTGGCGGTCCGCGCGCAAATCTTCATCACGGAAGCAGCGAGCAATCTGATAATATTTTTCCATACCGGCGACCATCAACAGCTGTTTAAAGATCTGCGGCGATTGGGGTAGACCATAAAATGTTCCCTGATTCACACGGCTTGGAACAAGATAGTCTCTGGCCCCTTCTGGTGTCGACTTAGCCAGAATCGGCGTTTCAATTTCCAGGAACCCCTCAATGTCCAGAAAATCACGCATGATTTTCATGACCTTGTGTCTGATCTTAAAGATGTTCTGCATTTCGGTTCGGCGGAGGTCAAGATAGCGGTGTTTCAGCCTGACACTTTCATCGACATCCACATTGTCCTGGATGTAGAAAGGCGGAGTTTTCGCTTTATTGAGTATTTCGAGGTTTTCGATCACAACTTCAATTTCTCCGGTAACCATATTCGGATTTTCTGAACCTTCAGGTCTCACCCGAACGAGACCTTCGGCCTTTATCACATACTCCGAGCGGAGCTTTTCAGCCTGATTAAAAGCGTTTGCAGGCATATCCGGGTTGAAGACAATCTGGACAATGCCAGACCTGTCGCGCAAATCAACAAAAATGACGCCTCCATGGTCCCTTCTGGTTTGAACCCAACCCAACAACTTTACTTTTTCGCCTGCGTTTTTCCTGTTCAGCGTACCCGCTCCGATTCTTTCTGCTAACATTGATATCCTCCTACATTTCACATTTCGTATGCTTCAACAAAAAAGCTTTGATTTGATCCATCGGGATTTCCTGTTGATCTCCCAGCCGCATATCGCGGACAATCACCATTTTTCGGGACAGCTCATCGTCACCCAGTATTAATACATAGCGGGCCTGTTCCCGGTCTGCATATTTAAGCTGACCTTTAAGTCCTTTTCCCAGAAGGTCCATAACTGCCGGCAGCCCAGCCTGCCGCAGATCACCTAAAAGCCTGAACCCTTCCTGTCTGGCCGCCTCACCCAGAGCTGCAATCACGACCGGCGCTTCAACCTCAGGCATCATTTCAACATTCTGCTTTTCCATGACACTCAGGATACGTTCCAGTCCCATGGCAAAACCAATTCCCGGTGTGGCCGGCCCGCCGATTTCCTGGACAAGACCGTCATAACGCCCGCCACCGCAAATCGCATTCTGGGCGCCGATACCTTCAGCCGTGACTTCAAAGGCTGTTTTTTGATAATAATCCAGCCCGCGAACCATTCTGGGATTAATCCGGTACGCAACCCCAGCGATTTTTAAATATTCCTGAATCTTCGCGAAATGGTCCGCACAGTCTACGCAGAGTGTATCCAGGGTCGTCGGCGCATTCTCCGTCAGCTTTTGACAGGAACTGTTCTTACAGTCTAAAATTCGCATTGGATTTTTGATAAAGCGGTTCTGGCAATCCGGACAAAGATCATCTTTGCGTTCCTGCAGGAATTCCTGCAGCCTAATCCTGTGCTCAGCCCGGCACGTCGGACAACCCACGGAATTGATCTCAACAACGAGTCCCTTAAGGCCGATCCTGCCAAAAAAATCCCAGATCAGACAGATGATTTCAGCATCGACAAGTGGATCCTCTCCACCGAGCACCTCTGCTCCGAACTGGTGGAATTGCCGGAAGCGTCCGGCCTGGGACTTCTCATAGCGGAACATCGGGCCGAGGTAATACATTTTGACTGGCTGCTGCAGCGCATAAAGCTTGTTCTCGGTATACGCCCTGCAGACGGAAGCCGTCCCTTCCGGACGCAGTGTGATGGATCTCTGCCCTTTATCCATAAAGGTATACATTTCTTTATTGACAATATCCGTTGTCTCTCCGACGCCGCGCTGAAAAAGTTCGGTCGCCTCAAAGACCGGTGTTCTGATTTCTTTATATCCATACTCGGAACAAATCTTCCGGATTTGTTCTTCGAGAAACTGCCACTTTTCTATGGTACCCGGAATGATATCCTGTGTACCTTTCGGCCGTTGAATCGACATGATCATTTCCTCCTGCACAACGGTAGATCACCAGATCATCCGGCGTGTCCAATCTAAAAAATAAGCTTATCTATTATAACACAATTATCCTTCAGTCTCATCAGGATTCCTGTATTTTTTCATAAAACAGGCAAAAAATCTGTCAATGATTGCTTTATTTTTTGGTGGACCTGCATCAGTTGGTCCTCATAACACTGCAGGTCCAGCGGATGATACATATTCTCGTGGCCGGAACCCCTCTTCCGTATTTTGCTGACGCTGCCTGCACCAAGACCAATGATGTTTTGCTGCTCTTCAATCATCGCAATATTATAGCGGCATTCTTTACCCCGAAGGGCATAGCCAATATTCTCAAGGTTACCGGCAATATACTTTTGTCGGTACAGATAATACGGAATATATCCGTGCTTTTGAATCCTGCGGTGGACTTCGCGCTGAATATCCTGCCAATCTTTAGAATCTTCGCGGTTTGAAGCCGAATGGTTCTCCCAGGCTGCAGAACCTCGTTTCAGCGCCAGGGCATGGACGGTAATGTTATCCGGTTGCAAAGCCAGTACTTTTTCCACACTGTCCAGGACTTCCTCGGATCCTTCACCCGGCAGTCCAAGGATCAAATCCATATTGATCACCCAGTCGGAAACTTCTCTGGCTAGAAGAAAACACTCCCGGATATCGGCGGCCGTATGCCTGCGTCCAATCACGGGCAGCGTTGCCTCCTGCATGGTCTGAGGGTTAACGCTTATTCGGCTCACCCCAAAATTCTTCATGACTGTCAGTTTAGTATGGTCAATCGTATCCGGTCTACCGGCCTCAACAGAATATTCACACCGCTCAGCCTGTGGAATCTCGTCACGGATGGTTTCCAGCAGCATTTGCAGGTCGGCGGCGCTTAGTACCGTCGGTGTCCCACCACCGATATAAAGGCTATCGGCCTTCATACCCAGCCCCTGCATCATTTTCCCGGTTAGTTTGACTTCCTTCTTCAGAGCTTTCAGATAGCGGCAAAGCTGTCCGCTCTGCTTCCCAGCCAGGGAATTGGACGGAAATGAGCAGTAGAAACAGCGGGACGGACAAAAGGGTATCGCAAGATAAACGCCGGCAAAATGCTCGGCTTCTTTCATCGTTTGACGGAAAGGCTGCTGAACCTGTTCGATCTGGTGAAGCAGGCTCACCTTTTCCTGGTCAACAAGGTAAAGTTCTCGCAGGACTTTATTCTTTTGTTCTTCGTCATATCCGAGATCGGTCATCTTACCAATGATTTTTCCGGGCCGTATACCGGTCAGGATTCCCCAGGGAAGCGTGCTCCCGGTATATTCGGATAAAAACAGACATAAACCTCTTTTTAAAATGATCTGAGGCAGCGGTTCTTTTCCGGGAAGCTGCAGTCCGTTGAAATCATTCGCTGATCCCGAATGTACTGTCCTCGTATACTTTTCTCCAGTCGTTCTGTCTGTCAGGCAGATTTCAAAAGCCTTTCCCAGGGAAGTATCGCTGGAATCTATAACGATGCAAAAAGCTTCAGCATCAGACCGTTTATGATCAACGGCAGACTGTATAATTCCAGCATCAGATCGAACGGCTGCTGATTGCATGTCATTCGGCAGTACGTCGGACAATAACTCGCCTGCCATATAGTTTTTGCCTGTTCTAAGCTTTTTACCTGGAAAAAAAGCTGCTATGATTTGTGAGCAGCTGGTTAACATTTTAGGATCAATTGTGGAACTGTAAATGAGAATACTTTCCTCCATCAGGCCAGGTCTCCGCTAATATATGGATTTCTAGCCCTTTCCCGGCCAATGGATGTAAAGGATTCATGTCCGGGATAAACCAGGATTTGATCGTCCAAAACCATTAGCTTATCATTGATACTGTTAAGAAGTTTATGAAAGTCCCCCCCGGGAAGATCCGCTCTGCCGATTGAACAGTCAAAGAGCGTGTCCCCGCTGAATAGCACACCATCCGACAGCAGACAGATGCCGCCCGGTGTATGCCCCGGCGTATGGATAACTTTCATTTGGACTTTACCAATAAAGAATTCCTGATCGTCTTCCAACAGTATTTCAGCTGGAGACATCACGTAGTCCCTGCTGAACATTCTGGAAAGGTTTTTCTGGGGATCCGTCAACATCCCTGCATCCTCCCTGTGGATGGCGACGTCAGCATGCAGGGTTTTCCTCAATTCTTCAGCTGCCCCGATATGGTCATAATGTCCGTGCGTCAAGATGATCCGCTCGACCTTCAGGTTATGCCTTTTCAGCAAATCCTTGATTATCATACTTCCCGATCCTGGGTCGATGATTACAGCCTTTTTAGTCTGGTCGCAAGCCAGTACGTAGCAGTTCACACCCAAGACAGGCGTCACAATTCTTTCAATCACGTGATATCGCCACCTCTATATAATATATACTTCCATCAATATACTGACTAACCCGAGCAAAGCTAATTTGATACCGTGTTTACGAATCAATCAGCTAGTTTAAAACTGTTTCTTGCTGTCCAGCAACAGCGTAACTGGTCCGTTGTTAACCAGTTCGACGTCCATGTCGGCCTGAAAAAGGCCCGTTTCAACCTTAATTCCAGTTTTTTGAAGATATTCTGTCAGGCTTTCAAACATTGCTTTGGCTGTTTCCGGAGGAGCTGCCTCAGAAAAGCTAGGCCTCCTGCCCTTCCGGCAGTCACCTAACAAAGTAAACTGGGACACGAGCAGTAGTTCTCCGCCGATATCGGCTACCGACAGATTCATTTTGGCCTGATCGTCTTCAAATACTCTTAAATTTAGTATTTTATCAGCAAGCCACTTGACATCATCCGTGTCGTCTTCCTGTCCGATCCCGATTAAAACCATGAGTCCTGCCCCAATCTGGCCTACAGTCTGATTCTCAACCCGTACAGCTGCGCTTTTAACCCTCTGAACAACACCCCGCATCAAGTGTTTCCTCCGCCCTGAATTCTCTCGACTACGGTAATATCTTTGACTTTACGGAACTTGTTAAGAACATAATTTAAATGGTCGAGGCTTTTCACTTCGATTCTCAGACGGATATGCGAGACGCGGTCTTTGCCTACCCGGGCACTCATTCCGAGCATGTGGGTCCGTGTTTCGGTGATTACGTTCATAATGTCGCTGACCAAACCCACGCGGTCCAGACCGATAGCCTCGATATCTACAGGATAAATTGACTCGACAGCGGCTTCCCATTCAACCTCAACGATCCGCTCCTGCTCTTCTGCCGTAAGTCCGATGAGCTCTGAGCAGTCTGCCCTGTGAATTGATACACCGCGGCCTCTCGTTATATAGCCGATGATCGGATCTCCGGGAAGCGGGTTGCAGCACCGGGAAAACCGGATCAGGATATTGTTTACCCCTTTGACCGATACTCCCTGAGAATGCTTCACCGGGTGCTTGTGTTCTGTCTGAATCGGAAAAAGCGGTGTTTTCAACTCTTCTTTCAGAATTTCTTCCTTTAAACGACCCAGGGCTTTTTTAAAAGTAATCGCGCCATCACCCATTGCTGCATATAAATCATCAATGTTGTTGAAGCTGAAGCTCTTGGCTAATTTGATCATGTTTTCTAATTTTAAGGCTATTGACGGTTCAAGACCAAGTTTCCTAGCTTCACGCTCGAGGCCTTCACGTCCTCTGATAATATTCTCTTCTCTTTTTTCTTTCTTAAACCATTGACGGATCCTGTTTTTAGCCTGAGAGGTCTTTACGAGACAGACCCAGTCCCTGCTTGGGCCGGTGGGCGTCCTGGTTGTCAGAATCTCGACAATATCCCCGTTTTTCAATTTGGTGTCAAGTGGAACAATCCTTCCGTTGATTTTGGCACCGATACAGCTATGGCCGACATCCGTATGAACCCGGTACGCAAAATCGATCGGACAGGAATCGGCCGGCAATTCAACGACATCACCTTTAGGCGTAAACACAAATACAGTATCCGCAAACAAGTCTATTTTCAGCGATTCCATAAATTCGCCGGCATCGTCCTTGGAGTCATGCTGTACTTCCAGGAGCTGGCGGATCCAGGATAGTTTCTGTTCAAAATTACTCTCAATTTTTTTGCCTTCTTTGTATTTCCAGTGGGCAGCAATCCCGTATTCAGCCGTCCGGTGCATCTCCCAGGTTCGGATCTGGATTTCAAACGGGTCCCCGTGGTTTCCGATTAATGTGGTATGCAGGGACTGGTACATATTCGGTTTCGGCATCGCAATATAATCTTTAAACCTTCCGGGAATAGGCTTCCATAGGGTGTGAATAACCCCCAGTGCTCCGTAACAGTCATTGACGGTTTTGACAATGACCCGGACTGCCGTCAAATCAAATATTTCACTCAGATCTTTGTTCTGATCGAGCATCTTTTTATAGATACTAAAGAAATGCTTCGGACGGCCGGCAATATCGGCTTCAATTCCGACTTCATCGAGCCTGACTTTAAGCTGTTCGATCACCTCATCGATCTGTTCCTGTCTTTCTTTTCTCTTTAAAGAAATACCTTCAACTAAATCGTAATATTCCTGCGAATGCAAATAGCGAAAAGCGAGATCTTCCAGCTCCCACTTGATCCGGAATATCCCGAGCCTATTGGCTAAGGGCGCGTAGATCTCGATCGTCTCCTGCGCAATTTCCTTTTGTTTAGATTCAGACTGATATTTCAGGGTCCGCATATTGTGCAGGCGGTCGGCCAGCTTGATTAAAATAACCCGAATATCCTTGGCCATCGCCAGAAACATTTTCCTTAAGTTCTCAACCTGGACTTCAACCTTGCTCTTGTACGAAATTTTGCCGAGCTTGGTTACCCCATCGACGAGCCCCGCAACTTCATCGCCAAAATTCTTACGGATATCTTCAAGTGTCCTGTTCGTATCTTCAGCAACATCATGCAGCAGCGCAGCAATGATCGTCGAATCGTCCATCTCCAATTCCGCAAGAATCGAAGCGACTTCCAGCGGATGATAGATATACTTTTCGCCGGAATTGCGGAGTTGGCCGCGATGGGCAAGTTCCGCATATTCATAGGCCTCTTCAATTTTCTCCAGGTTGTATTGCGCATTATTGGAAATCAATGTTTCCTTCAGTTGTTGAAAATTCATTAAGCCACCTCTGGGTTCCTATTCGCTCCAGACTCTGAAACGCAAAGAAGTCTGCAAGTAGGTTTTCTCGATATTGTTTAATTTAAATAAATACGGGCCTGTTCCGCCATACCAGCTGATGATGCCAAGTTCCTCGAATATTTTCATGATGCTGAGCTGCATTCCAGGTTTTTCCGCAGACGGTCCCCACCAAATAAAACCGCGTTCATCCGTTATGTGCTTAAGGTTTCGATAGAAATCCGCCAGCATCTTTCTGGAAAGACGCGGTGCCGAAGTCTTTTCTTTGAAGGCGGCAGTCTCGAAATCCGACAGGCTCCCGCTAATGGCTGGCTCCGGTTCGGAATATCCCTCAGCCGTACAGGCGATTTCCTGCTCGGCTCCGACACCGGAAGGACGAAAATCCTTGACGACGGCCTGGATGGTTTCGACATTACCGTAGCTGTTCAGCTCAAGATTATAAATAATATCGATCATATCGATGTTTTTGACCAGATCAAATTCTTGTCCCTTTTTAAACGCCATAGCTTCCCGTTTAAGCTTTGCTGCTGCGAGCGTCATTTTCAAATGTTCCCGGCCTTTACCGACAACAGAAACGTTTTGGACGGCAAGGCCATCCGTTCTTAAGACAGGTGCTGGATTTCCTGCCCCAAACGGAGCCATCTGTTCCAGCTCTTCCAATAACTGAGCATTCAGTTCATCCCACGATATCATAGAATCGATCTGAAAACGTTCCTTAAAGATGATCCCAAGTTCAAGAAAACTATTATTAAGTCCTTCCCGGAGCTGCGGGATCTGGTCTACAGGAAGCGTAAATCCGGCCGCTTGTTTATGACCGCCAAATTTGCTTAAAGTATTCGCCTGTTTTTTTAATTCGTCGAGAACATGATAGTCCGAGATTCCTCTGGCTGAGCCTTTCCCAGTATCCCCTTCCTCGGCAATAAGGAAGACCGGCCGCTTGTAGCGCTCCACGAGTCGCGAAGCGACAATGCCAATCACCCCGTGATGCCAGTTCGGTGAGGACAAGACAATGACATTGGGTATTGGGCCTTCAGCTAATATACGTTCAGCATCACAAAGCAGCTCCTTTTCAGTAAGCTGTCTCTGATTATTTTCCTTGCTAAGTTCCCTGGCCATCTCCAACGCATCATCATAGGTCTCTTCAAGCAGTAAGTTCAGTGCCAGCCTCGCCGTATCCATCCTCCCGGCGGCATTGATTCTCGGAGCAACAATAAACGAAATCTGACCTGCCTTAAGCTTCTTGCCAAGAAGGCCGCATTCCTCCAGCAGCGCCCTGATCCCGGAGTGCCTGGTATTTTCCATCACAGTCAGCCCATTTTTGACGAGGATTCTGTTTTCCCCGACGAGTGGGACAATATCCGCAATCGTTCCAAGCGCGACCAAATCAAGATAATCGTTCTCCGCCCCAAATGCCGCCTCAGAATAACCTAAACGGGCGTATAGGGCTTGCAGGAGTTTAAAGGCTACCCCGACACCAGCCAAATGCGGAAACGGATAACCTGAATCTGCTATTTTGGAATTTAATATTCCAACTGCGCAAGGCAGTTCGTCCTGCGGTTCATGGTGGTCCGTAACAATGATGTCGATACCGCAGGTTTTAGCAAAGGCTACCTCCTGGACAGCCGAGATTCCGCAGTCAACAGTGATAATCAGCGAGATATTGTTGTGGCTTGCTTTTTCGATCGTTTCCGAATGCAGGCCGTAACCTTCTTCCCGGCTCGGGATATGGACAACGACCTGATACCCAAGACTGGTCAGTCCCTTATACAGTAAGGCTGTTCCGGTTACACCATCGGCATCGTAATCCCCGTAGATCAAAATCTTTTCCTGATCCGCCCTGGCCTCGGCAAGCCTTTGCATGATGACCTCCATATCTTTAAACAAGAACGGAGAATGCAGGTCCAGAAGCGATGGCTTCAAAAATTCCAAAACACTGTCTCTCGAAGAATAACCGCGATTATGAAGAATACTCAAGGTACTGCGGGAGAGTCCCGCTTTTTTCAAAAATGCTTCACCCAAATACGTTTTGTGTGATAAAATCCACAAGTTGTTTTCCATTAATCAGTCCCTATTTCTGATTTTCAGAAGCGCCGACAGTATTTTCTTTGGCAACAGTCTGATTATCTTTGTTCTGACTATCCCTCTGCGGTATATCGATCGGATCAGCATCCGAAACTGCAGTTCTTTTGCTGGTAAATTTTTTATTGACTTTCGTTTCTTTCCTGGACTTTAATTCCCGGCGGAGTGCAAGGCAGAACATTAGCAGGGCACCTGCGAAGACCGAACAGAAAATAACGAGAACCAGCGGCAAATCTGCTGTCCAGAATAAGAAATGGATTGGAACAACTGCTGCATTTTGAACCGCAAAAATCACCACAATGAGCGCAATAATAATTGAAACTAACAAAATGACCATACTTTTCCCTCCTTTGTATCATTAATTCGTATCATTAATATAGTATATTTCCTATAATAAGCCAACCTGTGCAAAAAATAAACTTAAAAATTGCTTGAAACACAATCGCTCTGGAAATACTCCGATAGTTGAAAACGAGCGGGATGCCTATAATAGCAATCCAAATCAAAATTACCGGTATAAACGGCAGCAGCATTCCAAACAGGAACAGCGAAGAAACACTTCCGCCAACTACTTTCAGGACGCGAAAATTGTGTGTTTTCTGATTCAGCAGATAAGTCACAATGAGTCCAAAACACATATAGGCAAGAATGATAATTTCCCAGAACAGAATACTGCCCTGTTCATTCACCGCAAAATTGACTGCAGATATAATTAGGCCCGCAATGACGAGACCGGAGTAGTTACCAAGAAGCGTTATACCCGCCGCACAAACCAGGATTAATTCCAAGCCCAGCAGATTCCAAAACAACAATCCGTCACCCTGCTTATCATTAATATTTAATCCTGTATAGTATTGCCCCGTTCGCACTGGAATAATTATACTTTGCGGCCAAATTTTATAGATCGTTGCTAAAAGAAAATAGTCCCTGCCAATCATCTTTGGCACGAACTACATTAGTAATAATACAATGTTCTTAAATTATATATTGTACAGCCTTAATTCTCTTTCAGATACAGCTGGTCGAGGTTAAGCCAATAATTGATCCTATCTTCGCGGGGGTCCATGCTAATATCAATATTGCTGAAGACCAGCAGTACGCTCACTTCCGGTGTTTCCAGCTTCACGCACATATCACCCAAAGCTGCCTGATAGGTTTCGGCCTTACCCGGCGGGAACTTCGCAGAAATCTGGTCGATATAACCGTTCATATCCTGTTCAAGAATCACACGGCCATCTTGAAGAATCTTCAAAGACGGGATATTGTTATTGGCAGGGTACGTCCAATAGATGCTATAGGTGCCTTTGTCACCGTCAATCGTGATATATTCCTTCCCATTTGCATTTTCCATCTGTTTTACATATTCCATCTGCATATTTAAGGCCCAGCGATAACCGCTGATGTCAACAGGCTCAGGCGGCAACATCAGGGATGTAGCGATATACTTGTCTTTTCCCGGCATATCCTCAGGTTCCGGCCAGGTTTTATCAAAACCTAGTTTGTCTTTGAAGACATCGCTCTGGGCAAGACGCTTATCGAACCAGGACGGCAGCTTCGCATCACTGGCATTGGCGAGATAGTCGACTGCATCGGTAATGGATTCGCGTACAGCACGTTCCGGTTGGACAGCTGAGGGAGTCAGCTGGTTATCCTGCAGTATTCCCTGGTTGACCAATATCTTTTCCAGTCGGTTTACCTGCGCAGTGACCGGCAGTGCCTGATAGCCAACGACTGGCAATACGGAGAATACCGCAAGTACACAAGTCAGGACAGCGATTACAGCATGTGATCTTGCCTTTCGTATCATCAGCAGGACAGCCGCTGCTAAGGCCACAATCCAGATCAGTATGAAGGAATATTCAATCGTTTTAAGTCCTGACTTGCCCAGCTGGATTACGACTGCCCAGGCTTCGAAGGCCAGAATTACCAGGGCGGCAACCGGATAAATTCGGCGATAAAATTTTGCCAGTGCAGATTCGTAATTCGTGACCATCATATGGAGCCAAATCCCGCCGATGGTATAGGCTGAGGCAATGCCGGAAAGCTGTACGAAAGACGATGTACCTATGCCGCTCATCATCGTTTTGCCCGCCCAAAGAAGCAGAACTGCGGTCAACGCCAGGATAATCGGAATCATGATGCTGCCAAACAGGATTTCAATAAACCGCGGCTGTTTCTGGGCAACTTCACGGTGTTCGTCAACTTCTCCTTTGCGGAAATCGGGAAAATAGCCCACAAAGATTGTAAAGACTAAAAAGCCGGTCAGGGTCCCAATAACCATATAAACCTTGCTGCTCATGCCGTGATACAGCAAGGCCTGGACAGCACCTGCAACCCCAGAAACCCCGCCCATAATCACTGCTCCGTAAATGATAGCAATAAAGAAGGCCTTTTGCGTCATTAATAAGGACCTGGAGAAATCAGATTGGTCTTTGGGATATCCGGCCAGGATGATAAAGACCAGAAAACTGACCAGCATCGCCATACTCACACGGGCGCCAGCCAAAGTTGTAACTATAGCATAGCGAGATTCATCCGGGATCGTTCCTCCAAACAGGTAAAGTGCCAGGAAGGTTACAGCTGCGGCCACGACACCAAGCAGATTGGCACCCAAGAAAGCTTTTTTCTGATTAATCCGGCTTTGGGCAGCAGTAATTGCGGTCAGACTGAATACCGCACCCATTGCAAAAGCCCAATGCAGACAGTTGAACAGAAAGTTATAAGGTTCTTGTTGCGGCCAGTCAAGCTGAATCCTAATCATCGTTACGACGGCAAAACCGAAAGCACAGGCAATTGCAGCTGGAAAAGTTTGAAAGGCCTTCGCTGACCCACGAATAACCTGGACAATCGACCGGGTAAAAGCATTCATCCGTATACCTCCTTGCTGGAAAGTTCTATTCCAAAGTAACGAATCAATTTTGACTTAGTCTTAATAAATTTTCGACATTCATACGCTTATCCCTTCATCACTGGGGCCTTATTTATTACGAATATAACAGGAACTGCGGGGCATCCGGGACCCACAGTTACACTCAAATATTATGTTAGACATCTTTGGCAGCCTTGGGTCCCCGGCAGATCGCTATCTTGCCGGTTCTGACAATTTCAATGATTCCGTAGTCATCCAGCAGTTCGCAAATCGCATCAATTTTGACATCTTCACCGGTCAGCTCGATGATCATGGTCTCTTTATTGACATCGACAATATGGGCCCGGAAAATTTCGGCGAGGTTTATAATTTCTGCCCTGTTTTCCGGTGAAGCCTTCACCTTGATTAAGGCCAGGTCTCTGTGTACCCTGTCCTTTCCTGTAAGATCAATGATTTTGATTACATCAATTAGCTTGGAGAGCTGATTAACAACCTGTTCCAATTCATATTCATCATCAGCATCAACCTCAATGGTGATTCTGGACATGTCGGCTTCCTCGGTATAGCCGGCGTTAATGCTTTCGATATTAAAATTCCTCCGACTGATCAACCCGGAAACATGGGTCAAAACACCCGGTTTATTTTCCACCAATACGACTAAGGTATGTTTCATTTTCAGCCCCCCAATATCATTTGGTTTAAACCGGCCCCGGTCGGAACCATCGGCAAAACATCCTCTTCTTCAGGAATACGGATATCTACCAGGAACGGGCCTTCCGAGAAGATTGCTTTTTTCAGTACAGCTTCAATTTCTTCTTTCTTATCAAGACGGACGGCAGGAACGCCCATCGCCTTGGCGATCTGGACGAAATCTGCTTTCGTTCTCATACAGGAATGTGCATAATGGCTGTTGTAGAATTCCCGCTGCCATTGGGCAACCATTCCCAAAGACCGGTTATTTAAGATCATGACTTTGACAGACAAATTTAAGTCAGCAATCGTCATCAGCTCCTGGCAATTCATCATGAAGCCTCCGTCGCCGCATATGCAAATGACCTTCTTATTTGGCTTCCCGACCTGGGCTCCCATGGAAGCCGGAAGGCCGTAACCCATCGTTCCAAGTCCTCCGGAAGTCAACAGTGACCTTGGGTGTTTAAAACCGTAGAACTGGGCGGTCCACATTTGATTTTGGCCTACGTCCGTAACAATAACAGCGTTACCTTCTGTGATTTCACAGATCTTTTCAATGACAGGCTGTGGCAATATTTCATCCGTATCTTTTTTATACATGAGCGGCTTTTCTTTTTTCCAGCCAGACAGCTTTTCTAGCCACGGCTTAAACTGATCTTGCCATTCTTGAGCAGGTTTTTCCTGCAGTTTTTGATAGAACTTCTCGAGTGTCCAACGCAGATCGCCAATCACCCGGATATTTGCCCGGACATTTTTATTGATTTCAGCCGGATCAATATCAAAATGCACAATTTTAGCGTTAGAAGCAAACTGATCTAACCGTCCTGTGACCCGGTCATCGAAACGCACGCCGATTCCAATCAGCAGGTCCGTCTCGGTGGTGGACATATTTCCGGCATATGTGCCGTGCATCCCGATCATGCCAAAAAAGCGAGGATCATTGCTCAAGATACAGCCCAGCCCCATCAGGCTCGAGACTGTTGGTACCCCGGTATAGGCTACTATTTTTCGCATGATCTCAGAAGTATCCGACAGATTCAGGCCGCCCCCAACAAAAAACAAAGGCTTTTGGGCAAATTTAAGCTCGTCAAATACGGCATCCATCGTCCGGCTATCTCCCTCGGAGATCGGGGTATAACCTCTTAAATTAACCTCTGCGGGATACGCAAAATCTATTTCTTCAGCAAAGATATTTTTCGGAATATCAATTAAAACAGGACCCGGACGGCCCGTACGTGCAATATGAAAAGCTTCTTTCACGGTCTTCGGCAAATCCCTGACATCCCTAACCAGGTAATTATGTTTGGTAATCGGGGTTGTAATCCCGCGTATATCCGCTTCTTGAAAGGAATCCCGCCCTAAAAAAGGTACGGCAACCTGACCGGTAATCAGCACCAGCGGAACAGAATCCATATAGGCTGTGGCAATTCCAGTGATAAGATTCGTGGCCCCAGGGCCGGAAGTCGCCATACACACGCCGACCTTGCCTGTTGCCCTGGCGTAACCGTCGGCAGCATGGATTGCGCCCTGTTCATGTCTTGGCAGAACATGAGGAAATTCGGACATATACAGCGCATCATACAAAGTTAAGACCGATCCGCCGGGATAGCCAAAAACGACTTGTACATCTTCCTTTTTAAGACATTCGATGATTGCTTGTGCTCCGGTCATTTTCATTCTGCTATCTCTCCTCTCTCTTGTCTGTATTATAGTACAGAACGCAAATAAATGCACGAACTATATCAGTTCAGTCTATTCATTGTTCATGTTGTTTATTAACTTACTTGTTGTTTATTAACTTAAATGAAAGACGCACACTGTCTCCAATTAGAATTCTACTGTAAGATTGGTTTTTGCCAAATAGATTTTGCCGGCATAATACTGGGAAGCTTCATCTGCCAACTTTGCTGTTTCACCAATATGCGGGAAATGGGTCAGAAGAAGTGCTTTTGCGTCGATACGTCTGGCCAGGGCCGCAGCTTCGGTAGAGGTCAGATGCCCCTGGAATAAGCCGGTTTCATGGGCATATAGGCTTGATTCAGTAATCAATAGATCTGCTCCGCCTTCAAACTGGCTTAAATCAGATGCAGGCCCAAGATCACCGGTATAGATCAGGACTTTACCGGCATATTCAAGCTTCATTGCCAGGTTATAGGCATCATGGACGGTTGGAGCAAAGGAAACTTTCAAACCGTCAAGATCGAGAACCGTATCCGACTTTATTTCGATACCGCTGCTATATTCACCAAAGGTCAATTCCTTAAAGCATCCCGGCTGATTACTCGCATAAACAGGAAGCGGCTGTGTTCTTTTCTTAAACGCAAACGCAAATTTGCTCGCATATAGAAGGCATCCGAGATCTGCCGTATGGTCATGGTGAAAATGGGAAATAAAAACCGCGTCGATCTGCTCGTGGGAAACATGCTTCCATAAATTTGCCAATACCCCGCTGCCGCAGTCCAACAGGACTGTATGCCTGCCTGTCTGTAAAAGATACCCGGATGTTGCCTCTCCTGCTTCGGGATATGCTCCCCAGCAGCCTAGAACTGTTAGCTTCATTAATTCTCGCCCTTTCTAAGTGTCATATATTACTTGGGCTGGTCTCCATAATGTATAGCCGCTTTCGGCAAGTTGCACCCTCCGTGGCGCAAATAGCCGCGCTGCGCAATCCATGCTCCGCTTACGCTGTCTATACATTATGGAGACTAGTATTATGTAATTATGTATGAATTATATCAGCAATAACGCTTCTCTTTGCTGTCCTTGGCACTGCTCCGGCAGCATTAACTTCTCCATGAATGTCAAAAAGGACCCCGGAAAATCCGGGATCCTTGAATGATAGCATGAATTTAGCTTTCAGCCGGATTATCTTTTTTATTGTCTTCGCTGGTTCTCTTTTTAATCTCAACGACAAGCTGGCTGGCAATGCAAATGGATGAATAGGCCCCGAAAAATACGCCGATAATCATTGCCAGGGAGAAGGTTCTGGTCGATTCTCCGCCCAGGAAGAATATTGCGAGCAGAGCAATCAGCACGGTGCAGACAGTCTTTACGGAACGGCCCATCGTCTGCCAGACAGATTTGTCCACCATATCCTCGAAGCTGTCTTTCTTTTTCATGCGTCTTTCATTCTCTCTGATACGGTCATAGATGACGACGGTATCATTAATCGAATAACCAAAGATGGTGAGAATTGCCGCGATGAACGCTGCATCAATTTCCCACTGGAATATTGAGAACAAGCCCAAAGTAATAAGTATATCATGCAGAAGCGCAATGACGCTCGAAGCAGCATACACAAAACGGAAACGGAACGAAACATAAATCAGAATCAAAACAGACGCAACCGCCAGCGACTTCATCGCTCCCGATTTCAGTTCGTTGCCGATAGCAGGCTGAACAAGCTGTTCTTCAACATTTTTTATATCGAACGTTCCAGCCTGTTTCTGAATTGCCGCCAGAAGCTCGTCCCTCTTGGTCTGATCCAAAGCTTCCGTTCTGACGATAGCCGAAATGTCACCATTTGTCAGCTGTACGCTACCGGTCAGCCCAACAGAATCCACGGCCTGGTTGATATCCGCCTGGGTTACTTTTTCGTTAAACTGAATATTGAACATCGAACCGCCTTTATAGTCGATGCTGAGATTCAGTCCCTGCGTACAAAGCGAAGTAATACCAGGAATCAGAAGAATCAAAGATAAGACAAACCAGATATAGCGTTTTTTTACAATATTAAAATACAGTCTATGTTCATGTTTGACATCATCGTAACTGGCTTCGCTGGCGGCAGGGGTAACGACCGGGGCCGCATTTTTAGGTGTTTTTTTGTCTTTATACTTGTCAGCCACTTATTTTACCTCCTTTACGCCAAACAGCCATTTGCTCATCCGCGGGTTGATTCCAACAATCCAGCGCATAATCCAGCGGGTAAACGTAATAGCCGTAAACAGGCTCGCAACGATACCGACAATCAGCGTAATTGCAAAACCTTTGATCGAAGCAGAACCGAGCAGGAATAATGCCAGAGCAGCAAAAATGGTCGTAATATTAGAGTCAAACACCGTAATGAAGGCCCGGCTGAATCCGGCATCCACGGCAGCCCGCAGCGATTTGCCAAGCTTTAGTTCTTCCTTGATTCTTTCGTAGACAATAATATTCAAATCGACGGCCATTCCAATGGATAAGACAAACCCTGCAATGCCTGGCAAGGTAAGAACCGTCCCAATCCCGTATAAAACCCAGAGTACAATCACTGAAAAGACCACAAGAGAAAAATCAGCGACCAGCCCTGGTAAACGATAGAGCAGCAGCATGAATAAGAAAATAAAGATCAGTGCAATGACGCACGCATTTAGGCTCTTATTCAGGGAATCAGCACCCAAAAGTGCGCCTACCTGGTTTTTTTCAACAATGCTCATACTGACTGGCAACGCACCGGAACGGAACATGACGGCATACTGAGCTGCTTCTTCCAGGGAGGAATAGCCTTGGATCTGGCCTTGTCCGTCTACAATCGGCACAGAAACTACCGGATCCTGGATCTTTCGCTCATCCAGATAGATACCAATTTTCTGATTAAGATATTTCGTTGTAATATCAGCAAACTTCGTGGTACCCTCAGAAGCAAATGATATTTGCACAACATAATCCGTGCCGCCGTTCGAGGTATCGACTGCTGCCTTAGCATCCTTCAATAGGGAACCGTCCATCAGGATATTTCCCTGGGGATCCCGGAAAGTCAGCTTAGCGGTTGTTTGCAGGACTTTAACAGCCTCATCGGGATCAGCGACTCCGGCCAGCTCAACAATAATTCTCTTTTTGTCATAGTTCGTCTGAATATAAGGTTCGGCTACTCCGAGCCCGTTGACACGTTCTTCAATGACAGCCCGCGCTTTATCCATATCGTCGTTGGTAATCTCTGCACCGTCTTTACCCATCTCCGCCTGTAAAACCAGATGAACGCCACCGCGTAAATCAAGTCCCAGCGGAATCCCGCTTTTAGAATCTGTCAGCGGCTGGATCGAAAAGAATACCACAACAGCAACTAGAATTACGGCTATTGCAAGTTTTAAAGTATTTCCCCGTTTCATCCTTTTTCCTCCTAATAGAATAAAGGGACTCTCCCATACAAGCATTATTATATCCTTTTTGCATTTGAGGTGTCAATTTCAAAGCAATAAGCAAGTGTTTCGGCACTTGCTTATATTTGGAATCAAATTTCCGTAAACGAAACTGTTTTTTAACGCAGCTTATTTATCGTCTTTAACCTTGGTATCGTTATCTTCATCGATTTCTTCGGTTTCTTCAGCCTCTTCTTCGGGTTCAGGCTTATTTTTCTTATGAGTCTTGACAGGCGTTTCTTTGCCGCCCTCGGCACTTTTGATCGCAGACTTAAGTATTTCAATTTCAACATTGCTGGCAATCTTGATGACAACCGTATCTTCTTTTATTTTGGTAATGGTACCTAATATTCCGCCAATCGTTATGACTTTAGCCTTGATTTTAATGGACTCCATCAGTCTCTGCCGCTCTTGTTTCTGCTTTCTGCTCGGCAAAACAAACATAAAGATAATCATAATAACAAATACTGCAAAATACATCATCGTTGTCGTACTTTGATCCATAAGTAAAGAATCCCCCTTAAATTGTAAATTACCTAAATATGCATACTATACCTGATTATATCATCTTTATTCCGTAAATTCAGCATGTATTTAGATTATTTTTCATAACCGTAGTCCGCAAAAAATTGTTTCCGGTATTCCGGAAGCCGATCTTCGGCAATCGCCTGACGGATTCCTTCCATTAAATGAGTCAGAAAGTGCAGGTTATGGATCGTCATCAGCCTGTGTCCGAAAATCTCATCCGCTTTGATCAGGTGCCGGATATACGCCCGGGAATAATTCCGACAGGTATAACAGCTGCAGGTCGAATCAATCGGCGTAAAATCGTCAGCATAGGTGGCATTACGGACCACAACCTTACCAAACCTCGTCATTGCTGTCCCATTTCGGGCAATACGCGTCGGCAGTACACAGTCAAACATATCAATGCCATGCATGACGCCCTCGATTAAGTCATCAGGTGAGCCCACACCCATCAGATATCTTGGTTTGGCTTCGGGTAGCAGCGGAACGGTATAATCCAGCACTTCGTACATCAGTTCTTTAGGTTCCCCGACACTCAAGCCCCCCAGTGCATACCCAGGCAGATCAAGTCCGGTAATTTCCTGAGCGCTTTGTTTGCGGAGATCCTCATACATTCCTCCCTGGACAATGCCAAAAAGGGCCTGACGATCGGTGGAAGTCAGCGTGTTTTTGCAGCGCTGCAGCCAGCGGAAGGTCCGTTCAGCGGATTTTTCCGTGTACTCCCGGGTTGCCGGGTAAGGCGTGCACTCATCAAAAGCCATCACAATATCCGAACCAAGAGCAATTTGAATTTCCGTCGCTTTCTCCGGACTTAAGAACTGTTTGGAGCCATCAAGATGAGAACGAAATTCCACGCCCTCTTCGGTGATTTTCCGTAAATCCCCGAGACTGAAAACCTGGAACCCTCCGCTGTCGGTCAAAATCGCGCCATCCCAGTTCATAAATCTATGCAGGCCGCCTGCGTGTTTAATCAGTTCGTGACCCGGACGCAAAAACAGATGATAGGTATTGCTTAAAATTATGTCGGCTCCGAGCATCTTCAGTTCTTCTGGGCTAACCGATTTTACGGTAGCCTGAGTTCCTACAGGCATAAACACAGGCGTCTCTATCATGCCATGAGGGGTATGAAGTCTTCCCAGACGGGCCTTGGTACGGGTGTCTTTCTTTAGTATTTCCAGTTTAACGGCCGCCAAAACATTTCTTCCTCTCTATTTGTTAAATTAACCCTGAAACATGGCATTCTCCATGTATTAACGAGAACTAGAATGCGTGTATTCTCCCCATGTTAAACTAAAAACATAGCGTCCCCGAAACTGAAAAAACGATATTCCTCACGGACTGCAGTCTGATACGCTTTCAGAATCAATTCCCGACCTGCAAATGCACTGACCAGCATCAGCAGTGTCGAGCGCGGAAAGTGGAAATTTGTGATTAAGGCATCGACAATTTTGAATTGATATCCGGGGTAGATAAAAATATCCGTCCAGCCTTCGGTCTCGGACAGCACATTCCTGGAAGCATCCTGACAAAGTCCTGCAGCGGATTCCAATGTCCGGACCACGGTTGTCCCAACCGCAATCACCCTGCGGCCTTCTTTTTTGGCCAGAGAGATTCTGGCGGCAGTCTCAGAATCAATGCTGAAATATTCCGTGTGCATTTGGTGTTCGGTGATTTCTTCCGTCTTTACCGGCCGAAACGTTCCCAGACCGACATGCAACAGGACTTCAAGAACCTCTACTCCGTTGTCCCTAATCCTGTGCAGCAGCTCTTCCGTAAAATGCAGGCCTGCCGTAGGCGCCGCAGCCGAACCATTTTCTTTGGCATAAACAGTCTGATACCGCTCTTTATCGTTTAATTTTGCTGTGATATACGGAGGTAAAGGCATCTCGCCGAGACTGTCCAGGACTTCCTCAAACAGGCCTGAATACGTAAAACGGATGATCCTGTTTCCATCGTCAAGAATTTCGATCAGTTCCCCGTACAAAAGTCCTCCCCCGAAAATAACGTTTTGACCCGGTTTTAGCCTTTTGCCGGGTCTAACCAGGACTTCCCAGCGATCCCTGTCTATTCTCTTTAGCAGGAGCACCTCAATTTTTGCTCCGGTACCTTCTTTTTCCCCAATTAATCTGGCCGGAATCACCCTAGTCTTGTTCAAGACAAGCACGTCTCCCGCATTAAAGAATTGCACAATATCCTGGAATAAGTAATGAAATATTTCACCTTTGGCTTTATCCACCAGCATCAGCCTTGATGAATCCCGCGGTTCTGCCGGTGTTTGAGCAATCAGTCTTTCCGGCAAGTCGTATTCAAAATCCTCCAACCTCATTCTCTGCTACTCCATTTTCACCAAATCAATATTTTTATAGTAATAGTTTAGGATATCCTGATAAGAATAGCCTTGCATTGCCATATCATAGGCACCCCATTGGGACATCCCGACGCCGTGCCCCCAGCCCCTGCCATTGAAAACAAATACACCGTATATTCCAGGTTTTTCTGCTATACCGTCATTGGAGCTTTTGATCCTGGAGAGCAGTGGACCAGTGCCTTTTTCCGCGGAGGTCCCTGCCGAAGGATTCCCAGTCAAACAAATCTCCGGGGTATTTTTCTGAAGTACAGGCATGATATATTCTACCTTAAATAGTCTTCCAAGGAAAGAATCACTTGATAGAGATCCTTCAGGATAAAATTTGCGGACAAAATCCCCGCCGGATACCGTTTTTTCGTTGCCTAACCAATCTTGAAGCACGACACGGTATACGCGGCCCGATACATATTTCGCCAGTTTCACCTGTCTTACAGGGGCCAGATCAAAAGCTTTTCCAAGAACATCCGCGGCAATCACAAACCTCCAGTGGTCGGTATAACCCCCAATGCCGTTGGAAAATGGATCCGGAGTAGACGTATAATGAGCGTCCTGATTTTGCCAGACATTCTGAGGGGCCTCCATATAACCGCCGTTATGCGAAGAGTAGAAAATTGAAATGGGTCTGCCGGTATCCTGATCAGCCAGAACCTCTCCCGTCGTTGCAGTCACCGCCTGGCTGGCTGCCCCTTCCACAGATTTGCCGAGGTAAGCCTGATGGATATCGGGTGAATCCGTGATAACACCATCGTTTATATTTTTCAGCAAATATGTCCTTGCGGCGACCGCCTGCGCTTTCAGGGCTTCGAAACCTTTTGCGGCCCAGGCATTGCTCATCTCTATCGGAACGACTCCTTTCAAGTAGTCTTCCTGCTCAAGTGAATTATACAGTTTCCAGCAACCGTTTTCTTTCACAATAGAAAGATTTCCGCGGTAGCTGATCCAATCCTTTTCGGGTTCTCTGATCCGAAAAATGCCCTGATTCTTGGAGGTAAGCTTAATTTTATTTTTCTCCAGAATCACGAACCGATCACCGACAGCCAGGAAATTTGCCATACTGCTCTGGCCGATCTGACAACGGTCCCCGGCTGTTAGGCTGACGCTGAAATCATTATAGTCGAGGGTATAACTGCCCTGTCTGACTTCAATTTCCAACCAGCTGGTTTCAGGAAACTGCCAGACAAGCTTCACAGTTACCTCCCTTGCAAGCGCTGCATTCGGTGTCAGGGTAATCAAAAAAAGCATTACAACAAATAATAGGCAAAAAGCTTTAGACAAAAAAGCGCTCTGTTTAACACCGCAGCCATGGAAAAACATTTGATCGACTCCTTCACTATCCGGCTGTTAAACAGATTGCCCAACTATCGTTCAGTATATTCAATTATTTTCCTATAGAAAGCTTGACTTACTCCAAGCCTTTGACGCTGGCGAAAGCCTTAGTTGCCCTTAAATGAATCAGAAAGCTATTTACTTTCTGATTCGCAAAAAAGTCCCGTCTGTACATTCGCCGGAAGATCCATTCCAAAATAGTTGTAGACCTGGTTCGTTACCATTCTACCTCTTGGTGTCCGCTGCAGAAAACCTCTCTGCAGCAAAAATGGTTCCACAACATCTTCCAGGGTCTCGGCCTCTTCACCTACAGTAGCTGCCAGCGTTTCCAGACCAACCGGTCCTCCGTCAAAATTCCGGATAATGGCCAGCAAAATTTTCTGGTCCAGACTGTCCAGGCCCATCGGATCAACTTCGAGCTTATCCATTGCTTTGGCTGCCGTCTGAGAGTCAACAATCCTGCTTCCCCAGAACTGCGCATAGTCCCTTACCCTTTTGAGCAGCCTGTTAGCGACCCGCGGTGTCCCTCTGGAACGCTTGGCAATCTCCTCCGCTCCGTCCGGCGACAGATCCACTTTCAGGATCCGGGAAGCCCTGGCGACGATCTGCAGCAGTTCCTCTGTCGTATAAAATTCCAGACGGCTGATGACCCCGAATCTGTCCCTTAAAGGAGACGTGAGCTGTCCGGCTCTGGTCGTCGCGCCAATCAGCGTAAACGGAGACAGGGACAGCCTGATGGAACGGGCACTCGGCCCTTTGCCAATGACGATATCCAGACAATTATCTTCCATCGCTGAATACAGGACTTCTTCTGCTGTCCTGCTTAGACGATGAATCTCATCAATGAACAGCACATCGCGCGGTTCGAGCGAAGTCAAAAGTGCCGCCAAATCTCCCGGTCTTTCAATCGCGGGTCCGGAAGTCGTCCGGATATTAACTCCCATCTCAGCCGCAATAATATTGGCCAGCGTGGTCTTGCCAAGTCCCGGCGGACCATAAAGAAGGACATGGTCGAGAGCCTCTCCCCTGTTCTGGGCCGCCTGGATAAAGACGCTTAAGTTTTCTTTGATACTTGCCTGTCCGATATATTCCATCAGCCTGCCCGGTCTTAAAGCTTCGAATTCCCGGTCTTCAGGACGCTCCAGGGAAGTGATGACTCTTTCCAAGTTTTTTCCTCCTTTAAATCAATGTTTTTTAAAATGTTTTTTAAATTGCTCGGGTAAAGTCTCCGTAATGGAAGACCGCTTTCGGCTATTGCGCCATCCATGACGAGTCGCTCCTTGCCATCCATGGCATCGCGACATTAGGCCATCCGTGGCCGTCAAAAAAGCCGCGCTACGCAATCCATGCTCCGCTTGACGCCGGTCTTCCATTACGGAGACTTAGTCTGGAGCTAGTAAAAGCTTAATTTCAAAGTTTATGCTTCTGAATCGTTGTCGTAGTCAAATGTCATTTTACAACAGGAATGAGCTTCATTCTGACTTTCCAACATGCCAACTTACTTGAAAACCTAAGATTAGTCCGGGGGCCACAGTTCCGCTGTAAGCGGAGCACGATGCGGAGCGCGGCCTTTTGACGGCCACGGATGGCCTAATGCCGCGGTGCCATGGACGGCAAAGAGCGGCGTGCCATGGATGGCACAACGGCCGAAAAGCGGTATTGTGGCCCACAGACTTGCCCTGATAATGGTTTTAGATATAGAGATAAGCAATAATTTGTGTAAGTAATTTGAGAATCATGTGCGAGTATATCAAAGGGTATCACATATGTTCTGGCGGTCCTGCCAATAAGCGAAGTGCTTCTTTGAGCTGATCCTCCATGGAAGACAGTCCTCTCTTTTCCGCCCTAGTCAGGGCATCACGCGCTTCATAGCGGGAAAAGCCCAAGGCCAGCAGCGTCTCCAGGGTGTCGTTGGCCGGGATAAAGGAGCCTAGATCTTCTGTTCCGGCTTTGATATCAACATCCTTAATCTTTTCTTTCAGTTCCAGGATGATTCTTTTTGCAGTTTTGCCGCCGATTCCGGGGACTTCGGTTAATTGAGAAACGTCCTCACAGACAATCGCCGTCTTGATCTTACTGACAGAAAAAGCCGACAAAATACTCAGTGCTGCCTTTGGACCAATCCCGGTTACGTTGAGCAGCTGCAGAAACAGCTCTTTTTCATCCCGGGTCAAAAAGCCGTACAAAGACAAATCATCTTCCCGCATGATTAAATGGGTATGCAGGACTGTTTCTTCCCCCTGCCTGATCTTTGCCATCGAACTTACCGGAACATGGAGCAAATAGCCTACACCGCCGACATCCAGTACCAGGCGGTCCGCTTCGGCCATCCACACATTCCCCCGCAGCATTCCGATCATTTGAGCATTCCTCCATTTATCCGACGTCCTATGCTGTGCGCATGACATATGGCGATGGCCAGCGCATCAGCTGTGTCATCAGGCTTTGGTGTTTCCTGCAGCGACAGGATCGCCTTGACCATATACTGTATCTGCTTTTTATCCGCTTTACCGTACCCGACCACAGCCTGTTTGACCTGCAAGGGCGTATATTCGAATACTTCAATATTCCGGCGGGCTGCGCCCAATAAAACGACTCCCCTGGCCTGCCCAACTGTAATCGCCGTCGTGGTGTTGCGGTTAAAAAACAATTCTTCCACAGCCATCACATCAGGTGAATATTCTCTTAGAAAATCCTCCAGAGATTCATAGAGTATCCTGAGTCTGTCCGGCATCGGCAAATCAGGTGGTGTCCGCCAGCAGGAATAAGTGACTGGAGAAAGCTTTTGGCCGTTTTTTTCGATCAGTCCGTACCCCATGATGGCAGTTCCCGGGTCAATGCCAAGAATCAACATCTTCTTGCTCCTTCTGTGATCCTCATTCCGTTATTCCAGTACCTTGTCAAGCTTATCGTACCTATCGTCCTATACCTGTACCATGTTCAATTTTAAATTCGTTCTATCCAGGCGGCAGATACGGTTTAGAGATCAGCATCTTCCAGTGATTCGGCAAGATCAAAGTTTGTATAGACTTTCTGAACGTCATCATGGTTCTCCAGCGAATCGATTAACTTAATGATTTTTTTCGCTTGTTCGATATCGGCAATCTCGACGCGATTGACTGGAATCAGATTGATGGCCGCATTTTCAATCGGTATCATACTGTCCAGCAGCACTTGCCTGACTTCCTGCATATCGGCCGGATCAGTGAAAATTTCATAGCTTTCATCTTCGGATGCGACATCCTCAGCACCTGCCTCAAGTGCCAGGAGCATGATTTCATCTTCATCCATCTTCAAATCTTCTTTCGGTACATCAAGCTGTCCTTTTTCCGTGAACATCCAGCTGACACTGCCGGTTTCGCCGAGGTTGCCGCCATTTTTCGAAAAAAGGTGACGCATCTCCGACGCCGTCCGGTTCCTGTTGTCCGTCATCAGCTCTACCATGATCGCAACGCCGCCGGGGCCATAGCCTTCGTAACGCAGTTCTTCATAATTGGCGCCTTCTCCTGCTCCGGCGCCTTTCTGGATCGCGCGCTGAATATTGTCATTCGGCAGGTTGGCCGCCTTGGCATTATCAATCGCAATTTTCAACCTGAAGTTTCCGTTCGGGTCTGCGCCGCCTGCCCGCGCGGCCACCATAATCTCTCTGGCTAATTTTGTGAAAATCCGGCCTTTGATGGCATCGGTTTTAGCTTTTTTATGTTTAATATTCGCCCATTTGGAATGACCTGACACAATGATTCCTCCCTGATACATTATAGCCTATATATTTTACCATGTAGCGGGAACTCAGGCAAAAAAAAATCAAGGATTAATCTCAAGCCTTTCGTTATAACTCTTCCATGCGGCAAAATATCTGAATTTGAAGAATTTGAAAGCGCTTTCAAATTCTTCAGTTATCGAATTAGACTCTTTTCCGGAACCATCGGTGTATCCGGTGCACCCGGAATACCGTTTGTATCAAAGCCGGCGATGAAAACAAGCTTGTCCCCGTACTCTTTTACCAGAATCAATTATTTTATTCGGGAAGGAAATTTCAGAGCCGGTTTTAGTAATTATTTTATCGGTCTGAATAATTTGAAAGAATCTTTCCGTGAAGCGGAGATAGCGTTTGAGATCGGAATGGAATACAATCCTACCATCTGGATACATAAATTCTGTTTACCTATATATTAAATAAAGATGAACTTCCTACAAGATTATTATATTCGCCCATTTTGTCCCGCTTAGAAAAATATGACCAGGAGAATGGTACGGAATTGTTTAAAACACTGCAATCCTACATCAAGAACAACCTAAATGCCGTTCAGACTGTAAAAAAATTATTTATACACCGTTCAACAATGATATACAGACTGGAAAGAATAAAAGAAATTGGACGAACAGATCTGAAAAACACAGACGAACTTCTGCACATCCAACTTTCATTGAGGCTTTCAAATTTTGATAACGAATTTTGATAACAAATTATAAATCTTTAATATAAATTTTAGACTTGCATGGATTCAAGTAAATCATGCGCAAGTTTGGAGAGTCTTTTACTCGATGAAAATAATTCTTCCATAAATGCCAACTGTTCCTGAGTCGCTGCGGAAACCGTTTGGATTTCCTCTGAAGTGTTCCTGCTGGCGTTTTCAATCCGAGCAACAGAATCAAAAATCAACCGGTTGCCGCTGAGGGCCTGCTGCAAGATAGAAGATACTTCATTAATCTGAACAAAAACCTGATTAATCATTTCCACAATTTTGGTAAACGCTTCACCACTGTTACTGACGGTTTCAATGCCATGCTTCACTTCCTCATTCACAACATCTATCGCCGAAGAAGCAATGTGCGAATCTGTTTGTATTGCATTGACAATAGATGTAATTTGTTTTGCAGCTTCTTGGGATTGGTCCGCCAATATCCGGACCTCTTCCGCGACCACAGCAAACCCTTTCCCTTGTGCCCCTGCACGCGCCGCTTCAATCGCTGCATTTAAAGCCAACATATTCGTTTGATCGGCAATTCCCGAGATATTGTTCACAAAGTGTTCGATTTCTTTTGACCTTTCTCCGAGTTGCCTGATAATCGCGGCAAAACTCATGACCGATTGATCTATACTGTTCATCTGACTGACCGATTTCCCAACCGTGTCCTGACCTTCTTTAGCTTTTTCTACCGCTTGGGAAGACTGACTGACCACTTCATTTGTATTTCTGGTGATTAGCTCCATACCGTCCGACATTTGCTTCATAAAGGCCGATAATTCAACCGTAGATTCGAGCTGTTTATCGACCCCGCTTGCAATACTGGTAATGGAACTGACGATCTGATTTGATGCAGAGGCCGTTTGCTCCGAGCCTATATCCAGTTGCTTCGCCAACTTCGATATTTCTTCAACACTAAGTAAAACCGCACCACGGTTTTCCTGAGCATCTGCTAAAAGCTTATTGTTAATACAAGCGAGCTGCCCAACCTCATCTTCTCCCAAAAAATCAGATGACAAGGCTTCCCCTTTTTGGGCTGCGGCCGCAAGGCCTTCTTGCAAGCGAATCACAGGTTTGAGAATTAACGTATGTACCAGGAGCCCAATCATCAATGTTGTAATAGAGAATGCCAGCGCGCAAGTAATCATGACATACTTGATTTTCTCGGCAGTATTCGTTATTCCGGCTGCCACTTGCCCGTTGCCGATTAAAACATAATAAGCGAAACAAAGCAGTGTGATAAACACAACAGACACAAACAACAATACGCTGAGTAGTTTGCTTTTAATGCTTAAATTTTTAAATCCCATACTCTTCTCCTCTGTCAATCTTGCTAATATCACGATTCTATATTTGAATTTTAATTTTTTATTCGTAAAATACCATGTATCACATAATACATTACTATTTATTTACCATGCATGGCCAAATATTTTGCACTATCTGTATATGTCCTCAAAAAAACAAAGCCGTTCAAATTTTTGTCCGAACGGTCTTATTGCACGAAAAGACTACTGCATAACTTTATGATTATCGTCAATAAAAAGGACAAATCTGCCATTCTTTTTTGACACTAAACCTTTATTTTTTAAACTCTTTATACTCTGTGTTACCCGCACTCTTGTCGATCCTATAATATCCGCGATAAATTGGTGCGTGAGCTGTTTTTCAAGATAATAAGCGGTTTCACTTTTTACGCCGTATTTTTTGGCCAGATTAATTAGAAGAAAATATATTCTGTCTTCCGTATCTTCAAATGTCTGTCCCGCCAAGTAAAAAGATAATCCTTGCAGCTTTAGAATGACTGACCTTAACATACAATCTAAAATGCGGGGATCCTCATAACCGGCTTTTGTCAGTACATGCTGTTCAAATACCGCGATATCAACAGGCGTAAGACACGTAATTGTCACGGCATAATAGAGTCCGTCAACGAGTACATCATCAATAAAAGTGCGTGCTTCACGAATCGCAATCGTACGCTTGCGTCCTCCGGCACTTGTGATACCGACTTCCACCTTGCCGGACAACAGCAGGAAGAGTCTATCGTCCAATCCTTCCCAATAGATGACCTCCCCTTTTTCATATTTTTCTACTTTGGATAGCTTTAGCAGCTTCTGTACCATTTCATCGTCAATCATATTTCCCGTCCATGGAGACCATTCTTCCCACTGAGCCATATTATCACAACCTTTCATAGAAATTTAGAATGAAGATGCCAGGCAATGTTTGATTACCTGGCATCTTTAGTTTTAGAAATGGATTTCTCCCATGTTGAGACTCGTCGCAAGATCGACCTCTTTGACTATTTTATTATAACCATCCAAATAAAATTCTAATTGGTATTTTCCACTCTTTTCATCAAGTTTGTCGAACTTAAAGTCTCCAAAGTTATCCGTCGTTTGTTCGGCAATCTTTTGCTTGTCCTTAAACAGGATGACTTTACATCCTTCGGCGCATCTTTCAATACCGTCGCGAGTATACGCTACGCTTCCGCTGATAAAGCACTTTGTATAGCGGTACAAGTTTTTGTACAGGCCGCCTGGTTTCGTTTTCAGCTCAGGCTTATAAGCTTCAAGCTTCTCTGCCTTAACCATTTCTTCAAATTCCGCATCTTCCATATAAACAACTTTGATCGCTTCAAGCGGGCAAGCCTGAGAACAACGGGTTTTTGTCCACCCTTGATCAATCAGATGTGCACAAAACGTGCATTTTTGAGCGACATTGGCTTCTTCGTTCCAAGAGATCAGGCCGTAAGGACAGGATTTAACCAAATCTTTTTTGCCCTTCGCCTTCACCGGGTCAATGAGAACAATACCGTCCTGTCTCTTTTGAATCGCCCCTCCCGAGGCTTTAACACATGGCGCATTAGCGCAATGCATACAAACTTTTGGCAGATAAGCCACATCAATATTTGGGTACTGCCCTCTCTCTTTCGGAACCGCGTCGATCCATTTTTGCCCGAACCGGGGCTGGGGAACCGAATAACCCGGGAATGTATTGTCATCAAATTCATCTTTGCAGACGACAAGACAGTTAAAACACGCAAGACATTTTTCAATATCAATTACAAAATGCCACTTCTTCATTTTGACTGATCTCCCTTCCATAATCTAATTTCGACAAGACAAGAATTGGCGGCCATCGAGTGCGACTGTCGGATTTGGGTTCTGGAAGGCGTAAGGATATTTATGAGTCCACCTCTGTCGGGTGATTTTCCGGGGAGCCCGGTTGGATCGTACTTAGCGGCAGATTCATAGGCATGCACCGTGCCCGGATTCAGACGCTGCGTAACCACTGCGGCACAGATAACCGAACCGCGGCCATTGTAGACTTCAACCAAATCATGATGTTTGATACCGCGTTTTTCCGCATCTTCAGGGTTAATCCGGACCGGCCAGTAATGATAGCCGTTGATGGAAATTCTGTGGTTAGATATCTCGTTAATAACCGTTCCTTTGCCGTCGCTCATGGTATGGTGACTGTAGCGCGGATGCGGCGAGATCAGCTGCAACGGATATTTTTGATACAGTTCGCTGCTTCTGCCTTCCCAGGACGGAACATACTTATTGATTACCGGTCTCTCGGGATCGTTCGGATCAAAACGCTTAAGGCTTGAGCATTCGAATTCGAACAGGCCGCTTTGGGTCTGCAGTCCTCTCCGGTATTCCTCTTTATACTCTGAAGGCAGCGGCGTCAGTTCCGGGGCATCCTTCAGGCGTCCTTCATAGAACCAATTGTAAGCGACAGGGTCACGATCCTTTTCATCATAAATCGGCGGAAGGATATAATATCCTTTGGTAAGGAATTTACGCCAAGATATCACCTTGGGCAAATCGGTCGCGTCAAACATCCTCTTGACCCAGTCAAACTCAGTGTTGCCTTCACTGTACGGGACACCGACTCCGAGTCTGCAGCAGATATCCGTATAGATCTGGAAATCCGATCTTGATTCACCCAGTGGTTCAATACATTTATGCTGAACAAAGAACGTCCGGTGATTACACTGCAGGAACGTCTTATCAATAATACCGCCGCTGTGCGCAAATTCACCAATATCCCAACGCTCAAAGTTCGTGCAGACCGGCAGAATGATATCGGCAAACCTTACTTCGCCTTCATTCCAAATGGACTGGTTAACGACAAACTCAATGTTGTCGGTCTGGTAAGCCAGCGCGTACCGGTTGGACTCCGGTTGGGTGCTCATGTAAGCGCCGCCGTATTTATAGTAGAGCTTAACCTGCGAATGTCCGGGAGACGGATAAGGCGCAGGGAAGAACTGTCCCTCAAGTGAGTAAGGGTTCATCGGATAACCCATTGCATGTCCTTCAAGAAAAGCTTCTGGTATTCTTAAGCGGGGAACAAACTGCGTAATCGAGCTGACGCTTGGTGTTGACGGCATACGCTGGTACAGGTTAACGGGTGAACCGGTAAAGTTATAGTCACCGGAAAAACCGCCTTCAGCATAACCCGGGAAGAAGAAGCGATGGTTCAGCGGTGTCCCGAACTGCATAGCGCCAAAGTTTACGCCGGGCTTGCCAAAACCCTGCATCGCCATCAGGCAAAGCATGGATCTGGCCCATTCCCCTCCGTTTGCTCCGCGGCAGGCGCTACCCACACCGGCCATGCCGCCGGGAGACATATAAGTCTTTTTGCTTCCCCATTCCTCAGCCAAAGCCCGGACATCCTTTGCGGGAATGCCAGTTTCTTTTTCCTGCCATTCCGGGGTTTTCGGTATGCCGTCTTCCTTACCGAGGATATAATCGCGCCAAAGCGCAAAACCTTTGGTGCGGTTTTCAACAAAGAATTTATCATAAAGATCCTGCGTAATCCAGACATAAGCGATTGCCAGCGCCATTGCCGTGTCTGTCCCCGGTCTCGGTGAGAACCATTTTCCGCCCATCCAGGCAGCCGTATGGTTGTAGAAGGGATCGATATGAACAATCTTAATGTCCAGGCTCTTCAGCCATTCACGGCGGATAGCGCCTTCGTAGGTCCCATAGGCCCCTGAGGTTGACTCCGGGTCACTGGACCACATGACCAGCATCTCAGAATTCTTCAGCTGGTCTTCAACCGTGGAATACTGGTCCGGAGAACCGAGTTTGGCAGTATTTCCCCAGTGGTGCATTCCTCCCCAGTAAAAACCCTCCCAGCTGTCCGGATTCATACAAATGCGTGAAAAACCGAGCGTGTTGATAAACCGATCCGAAGCGCTTAAGTGGTAACCGATATTACCCCAAGTGTGGTGGGAACTCCCTGCAAAAAAGAGTGATCCCGGGCCATGAGTCTTCTTGACCCGCGCAATTTCACTACTTACAATATCCAGGGCTTCATCCCAGCTGATTCTTTCATACCCCGATATCCCACGGTTTTGTGTGTTTCTGTTGCCTTTCGGATCAAAATCCACCCGCTTCATCGGATACAGAAGACGGTCCGGCGAATAAACCATGGATTTCCACGTCAACCCGTGAGACGTACAGGTAACTCTTCTTGGCGGCGTAAATTTCCGTCCTCTGGCGTTAATTGTAAACGGTTCCGGATCTTCGCTATCAAGGTCGATCGGTGTTGTCCTTAAAATTTTCCCGTCCTTGACATAAACAAACATCGGGCCGCCGTTTGACCCTGTGGTGTACCTTTTAACACCATTACCCATGTCCGTTCCGAAATTGCCACCAAAGATCGTCGACATATTGGTGATTGCAGTCAGCATATTTGCGACATATACACACAATTCGTCCGGACCGTTAACAGTTAAGGAAAAGTCCTTTCCGGCAGAGATAAAATCCAGTTGGCTCCTGTTAAATTTCATGAGATGGCATGCCAGCGCCGCATCTTCAAAAGCCATGGTAACATCAGCCCCGGGATGAACCCCATTCTTTGATGATACGCGTCCATTTTTAAAGGTAAAAAACCTGCCCTGAGAGTTATCCCTAATTTTAATTTGCAAAGTAAAGTTTTTCTTTTTGAGGTGTACAGCAAAACTGGGATATCTTTTTGCAGAAAAATTTAAAAGTTTTTCGAGGCCCAATAACGTAGTTGAGAACTGTATCTGTTTGTTTGCCGATACTTTTCTGAATGACACTTTTTACCCTCCTAATAAAATAATAATTAATCCTTTTCAGCTAAGATTATAAGATAACACCTTGATTTTTTTTTGTATTACTTGATACATCCTTTTGTGTTGTTTCCTATCAAAAATAAATTGTTGCGTCGTACAGAAAAAAAATTGTATTATCAGATACAAAACATTTCTCAAATGGTATCACATAATACAATCTCATTTTGTCCTCCCATCTTATAATCGAAAATGAAAAAGGAGGTGAAACTAATTTCGTTGTTTTCATTTTCAAGAATAAAAAACAGGAGGTATTCTGATGTCTGAATCCAACCAAATTTACAAATGGGTTGTACTGTTGCTGATGTGCTTAACCATGATTGCTTTCAACTCTTCCCAAATTAGTATTGCTCCCAACGTTGGATTAATTTTGAAAGATATTCCAATGAACAATACCCAGGTCGGATTTGCGATGTCCGCTGCTACGCTTTGCGGAATTGTATTTGCGTATTTTATTTCCTTGCTGGCAAATAAGTTTAACCGCAAAACACTTGTATTAATTGCACTTTTGTTAATTGGCGCCGGGGTTGCACTTACCGGAACTGCCACTGATTTCTGGACAATTGTTATTGGCCGGATTATTGCCGGTTTAGGTAGCACGACATTGATTATTGTCACGCCCCTCTTTGTTACAGGTTACTTCGATGAAAAAAATATGGGCATGGCTATGTCCCTGTTTACGGCAGCACAACCACTCGGAATGATTTTTGGTTTAAACGTTTTTGGCCGTGTCGGAGCTGCAGTGGGCTGGCGCAATACGATGTTTATGATTGCATGTCTGGAAATCGCCGTCTTCTTACTTTGTCTTCTTTTCCTGCGCCTTCCTAAAGCAAATGCCGAAGTTTCGGCAGCATCGCACAGCCTTAAAGGCACTCCCAAAAGTATCAACATGTGGCTCCTTGCCGCCATCTACGCTGTCTTTACTTTGTCGGTTTCCGCTTATGTAAACTTTGGTCCGACATATTTCGGCATGAACGGCACCCCGCCGGCACAGATCGGTCTGTTTGCAAGCCTGATTATGATTATACCGCTTGTACTTTCCCCGTTCTTCGGAGCCGCCTTGGATAAAGGTCTGAAAAATTACAAGCGTCCGATCCTGATCTTTGGTGCTGTTCTTATGGCAGCTTCCTATTGTGCGATCGGCTTCCACTTCATGAACACGTTCTTCATTTGGGCCACACTGCTTGGTTTAGGATTCACAGTTGTTGCTCCCATTTGTTACTCTGCTATGCCTGAAATGGTCAGTGAGAAAAACCTCAGTATCGGAATGGGTTTATTGATTATTTCGTTTGATGTCGGTGGCTCTTTCGGTGCTATCTTATTCGGAACAGTTCTTGATGCCAGTCACGGTGTTTTCTCCGTTGCATTTAGTGTCGTAAGTGTCATGCTGTTGGCTTTAATTCCCTTAATTCTGATTCTCAAGCTCAGGGAGAACTCCCTTAATAAGTCTGAACAACGTTCATTATCTTCCTGACATTCATTTGTTACTTATCACTGGCAATATTCTAAAGAATACTATACTGTAAACAACAATAACGCATGTCATTCCGTATTTCTAAACGACATGCGTTATTTATATTCGAATACGTATGCATAATAATAATGACATAAGGTATAATTGAGGTGTGTCAAATTTATACTAACCGAAACTAATATCGTTCATTTACGATTTTGTTAAACAATAGGTGGTTATATATATGGGACAGTGGGAAGAATGGTCTCCTTGGACTGGAAATATGATTGCCGATGAAATGGTGCAAAAATTATTAATGCTATCAAAAGTCGCAAAATATGCAAAAGGAGATATTATCTACCGGGAAGGGCTGGATAATAAACTTTCCCTACTTTTATCCGGAACGGTAGAAATTAGTATAACAAGTGCCAGCGGACGCAAGCGAACGATTGCTATTCGAGAAGCAAGGGCATTTATAGATGACGTACTCGTAGATGGCATTTATTATGCTTTGACTATAACCTGCCTTACACCCGTTGAAATTGCCATATGTGAACATGACGTGCTTGCAAAAGCCGGATATGAGGATCCCAGTATTTTGGACTGTATGCTGCGATCCTTAATTTTGAAGCTGCAAGGATTGTCTTTTTACCTGGCTGGTCAGACCTTTGAAGAAGTCGAAGACAGGGTATATTTTCTTTTGGTGAATTTAGCCAAAAAATATGGTATAAAAACAGGAAATGGCTATTTAATTGAAAAAAACCTTACCCACCAGTTTATTGCCGACATTGTCGGCTCGACGAGGGTAAGAGTTACACAGATTCTGAAAAATCTAATAAGTGAGGGGTTATTGGATAAGATAGATGGAAAATTTATAGTCTTTAGGGTTGAAGATTGTCCGAAATGCGAAAAAACAAACCTGCCGAACAGCAGCCGATATTGTGGAGAAGAGATCATCGTGGAGAAAAAGTCAGAAGATTGATCCGAAGGGCATAGACAAACCTGTTAAGTATAAATTGCACTGCCAAGGATAAACTAAATAAAAATCAGGACTAGGATCTAATAAAAAATGATTAAGGAACTGTTAACTAAGATACTTAGCAAATCGCCCCAGAAAACATTTAAGATGCCTCAAAATGATTCTCAAGAAACAAAAAAGTTAACTTCTGAAATGGATATAAATCTAAAAATATTGCAAGCGTTTTTCCATCTTTGTGAAGACATTGTAAGCAAGGAATTCTTGCTTGATCTTCCAACTCCAACAAGAGCTTTTATCATTTACGCCGAAAGTCTCTGCGATCCGGTTATGGTTAACGAATCAATACTAAAATCATTAATGCAGGAAAACTTTTTTCGGACACTCGAAATATCAACAGCCGAAGCTAATCTGCCTGAAATCATTCTTCAAAGGCTGTTGCCTAATCACCAGACTCAGCTCGTTTCAGATATTCAACAACTCAGTAACTTTTTGCTTAGCGGTCACCTTATTTTAGTGATCGACGGTTATTCCACAGCGATTGCTACCGCAGTCCAAGGGTTCGAACAAAGAGCCGTCAATGAGCCCTCCACGGAACAGAGCATAAGGGGCCCGAGAGACAGTTTTGTTGAAAACCTGTCCACAAATGTTAGCTTATTGCGAAGACGGATCTCTTCCAACCGCCTGAAATATCAATCCATAACCCTTGGGGAACTTACTCAGACCAAAGTAGGAATCTGTTATATTCAAGGAATTGCAAATGATAAAATTGTCGAGGAAGTAAAGGTACGCCTAAACAAAATTGACATTGACAGTATTTTAGACAGCGGTTATATAGAAGAGTTAATCGCCGATGAATCCTTTACACTTTTCCCACTTGTCCAAAATACTGAACGTCCAGACCGAACGGCGGCATCTTTATGCGAAGGAAGAATCGCTATTATTGTGAATAATACCCCATCGGTATTAATCGTTCCCTGTACAATTGTTTCTCTTTTGCAAGCATCTGAAGATTATTATAATAACAGTCTTTTCGCCACTTTAATCAGAATCGGCCGTTTTATTGCGATCAATATTGCATTATTAGCTCCTGCCATTACTGTCGCTATCTTTTCCAATAACGCCGAGTTGATTCCTTTGACCTTTCTCACCTCAGTTGCCGGAGCACGTAGTGATTTGCCATTTCCCATTTCAATTGAAATTATCTTAATGGAGCTCACCTTTGAATTGTTACGCGAGGCCGGTGTCCGATTACCAAAGACCGTAGGTCAGGCGATAAGTACCGTAGGCGGTCTGGTCATTGGCCAAGCCGCGGTTACTGCCGGCATTGTCAGCCCTATTACGGTTATTGTCGTCAGTATAACAGCAATCGCTTCTTTTGTTTTTCCGGATTATTCTATAGGCACCAGCATTAGAATTTTGCGCTTCGTCCTAATCATTTTGTCCAGTATATTGGGCATATTCGGAATAGTCTCGGGTCTGATGGTTATTTTATATCATCTCTGTGGTCTGCGTTCCTTCGGCGTGCCTTATTTATGGCCGATTGCGCCCTTAAGCGTGTCTGATTTGAAAGATACTTTTTTCCGTGCCCCCTGGTGGGCTATGTCTGCCAGACCACGCCTTACCGGTGCAGAAGATCCCATACGCCAAGCCTCCAAGCGAGGCCCTACTAAACCGGATAAGGGGTGAATGAGCCATAGATAAAGAAAAAATCTCCGGTACACAAACTGGTATGCTGCTGTTTACGCTGATTACTGCTACCTCTATTCTCTTCGTCCCAGGGATCATTGTGCAGAGGACCGGGCAATCAGCTTGGCTTGTTACCTCATTCTCCTGCCTGGCAGGCGTAATCTCGCTGCTGATCGTTTTAAAATTAGGGCAGCGTTTTTCACGGACTACTTTATCTAAATACAGCGAAATTGTTCTTGGAAAAGTAATGGGTAAGGTTTTCTGCCTTGCCTATGTCCTGTTTTTTTTTATAAACAATACCCTTACAATCAGGGAATTTTCAGAGTTCCTGAGTTACAGTCTATCATTCGGAAGTTCGATACTGCTCCTTATCATTGTTATTGTAGCAGTAGCGGGGTTTGGAGCCTATAAAGGAATTGAGGTCATCGTCCGGGCCAACCAATTTGTGTTGCCCCTTTTTATTATCAGCTTCGTATGTTTATTTGGCCTGGCGCTGTTCAAAGCAGACTACGAAAGAGTGCTGCCTCTTTGGGAAAAAGGAATCCAGCCCCTTATATCGGATTCGGCAGTTCCTGCCTCCCTTTTCGGAGAGATCGTCGTACTTATTATGCTGCTGCCCATTGTAAACAAACCCCAGGAGGTCTGGAGCAAAAGTCTTTGGGCGATTCTGGCGTCTATGGGTTTTATAACCTTATGTACCCTAATTATGATTACGGTAGTGGGTCCAAATCTTTCCGGTCATTTGCTCTTTCCTTTTTGGAATTTTGTTAAATCAATAGAATACGGGAACTATGTCCAACGGATTGAAGGTTTTATTTTCTTTTTTTGGCTCACCATCATCATGATTAAAACAACTTTGTTATACTATTTGACCTGTCTCATAACCGCACAAATTTTCGGTTTGAAGTCTTATTACCCCGTCGTCTGTTATTTAGCCCCGTTACAAGTAACCGCTGCAACTTTTGTGAGTAGCAATACCATTCAGTTACAGGACATTTTTAGAAAGTACTGGCCGCCTTTCGCACTATTTTTTGAAATAGCACTACCTTTGTTCCTTCTCACTGTTGCAGTAATAAGAAAAAAAAGAGGAAATTAATCAGATGAAACGTAAATTTACGCACGTTGCCCTATTGCTCCTCCTCTTGACGACTATTCTTATGTCGGGGTGTAAAAAGGAAGTAGAGGAGCTTGCGGTCGTTACAATGTTTGCTGGAGACTATATCAATATAAATGGGGTTGACCAATATCAAATTTGGTCCAGAATGATGCGCCCATCCAGTATGGAAGACAACCAAAAAAAAGAGGGCGCTTCTTCCGACTACTTGATCAGCGCTTCAAGTACATCATTGAACGATTTAATAAGTAAACTAATGGTGCGATTGCCAAAGACACCTTTTTATGGACATACTTATGTTTATGTTTTTGGGGCACGTAGTGCTCAGGAAAAAATCCTGCCTCAAATTGAAATTACAATGAGCAACCCTGATTCGCGTCCGGCTGTTTTTGTGCTGGCAACCAAAGGGTTAGCTTCACAGATTATACAGCTGGAACCTTCAGGAACTACCACCCTCACCCAACAGGTTAAAAATCAGTCGGAGAAAATAGCCATCGACAAAGGCGTGGCCTGCGGCGTTACAATGAATGAGTTTTCAGAATGGCTGCTCAGTCCCGATCGGGACGCGTTACTACCTGAGATAGAACCGGTCTCTTCAATGGAAGGAGAAACTGTTCCTGATTCTGTCATTGTTCAGGGTTTTGGCGTTTTTCGTGAAGCTAAACTTGTGGGTTGGCTGGATAAAGAAGAATCCTTGGGGTACCTGCTAATTTCCAGAAAGCTAAAGAATGTTCATATTGTGGTTCCGTTTAAAAAAGATAATAAATCTTTATCTTATTATATATCGGGCTCTAAAAATAAGATTAACTTTAAAATAATCGATGGTAAACCTTCCTTTAAGATCAAAATTCAAACGGTAGGATTCGTTGCTGAAACTGATGGATATGACATTACCCCAGATCAAATCAAACCACTAGAAAGAATCATTTCCGATAAAATCCGCGAATATCCGTTAAAATCAATTGCCTGCGCCAAAAAATATGATGCGGACTATTTCGGCCTTATGCAGAAAATACATCGTTACGACCCTTCTTACTGGCAGGAGATTGCCCCGAACTGGAGGGATATTTTCCAGCAAGCTGACGTAGAAGTAGAAATAGAGGCAAAAATAGCAGGTAGTGGAGCTGTATCAAAATCGTTTAGTCTGAAACCATGAAAATGTAATTAAAAATCATTAGGAGTGAACAACGGCTTCCCCAGAGGAAGCACTTGTTTCTGCATCATATCATTCAGCAAAATGGCTATGCCTGAATAGATTAGCCACAACGCAACAAGCAATAATAAACAAGAACCTATGATCCCAAGATATGGCATAGAGGCAAAACAGGATATCGAACTCAGAATGAATCCTACGGCAGCTAACCAGATGAAGAAGGCCATTAATTTGCTCTTAAATCCACCTAGATACCCTACAAATAAAAGTATAATACCCGTGCATATAAAGCCTATTCCTTCAATATGATTACTCCCACTGATCATTTCTGTGGAATATACAAATCCGTTAAGGAAAAACATCAGGTCAATCATTCCTCTTACAAGGAAATGTCCCAAAACGATTATACCCAATATACTGTTCGCTGTTGCCCCCACTAAATCCCCTATTTTCAACTGAATAACAACAACGATGACCAACACGACTGTCCCCATAAAAATCCAGGGAATTAAGAAAATCGTCGTTAGAGGGACCGCTAGCCCTAGCATCAAAAAAGCTTGTACCAATATGAGCAACCCGTTCGTCAAATTTCCTATTGCGCCAGGGTCTGCCCATTTGCTCCCATCATTAGATCTCGACATTGTAATTGTTTCACTCATCCTTTCTAATTGATAATTCTTTAAAAATTCATAAAAAAACGGTTCGCCTCTCCAGGTTGATTATAATAGCTGCTTTGATTTTTTTTACGTATCAGATAATACATTTTTAAATACATTTATATTTCTATTTTTATTAACCTGTCAGAAGTTGATATTTCACATTTGCAGCTATATCTAGCGCAGAATGCACTAGGTGGATAAAAGGAAGACAGGGTGTCTTACTGACACCCTGTCTTCCTCTTATCTGTATCGGCTATTCAGTTTAAGCTCATTATCGGTCTGTTCTTTAAAATCCATTGTTCAGCTGCGTAATTTAGGGGCAGTGTACGTATATTTTCCCAATCTAAATCCTCGACTCTCCGTTCGCGCAAATTAATTTCTTTAAAATATTGGCCGCAATCTAAACAGACAACAACCTCCACGCCAGGAAACTCGGCAGAATTGAGATACGTTTGTTGAAATGAACTTTCACTGCCACAGTGTATGCAGCCCGATATTTTTATTGGCCTCTCATTTCCGCAGACAAGACAATGTATAAAGCGTTTTCCATTCAACGCATCCAATGTTGTCATAAGATTGTCTTCACCACAAACCGGACATGGGCACATTGGCTGATCCTCCACACTTGCAGAGACCTGCAGCTGCTGATATACCGATTGGGCTACCCCGGCTACTGCTAAGCTCAGGCGGCTGAAAAGAGATTCGTTTCCTTGAATACGACCTGCGCTGAACTCATTTTGGAGAACGGCAAGTTTGGAGCGGTCTATCTTTTCTTCGGCAACAATGTTTAACCTGTCCCATAAATCAATGACGGCGTTTTCTGGCAGATCATCGACAGTGAATAAGGGATACTGCCCGGATCTCGGCGGTAATTTCAAATCCTTCAGGTTGTTTTCTTTTTGCCAGGCAGTTATTTCTGCTCTCAGTTTTGAATAGTTCTCTTTGACAGCAGACAAACTTGTTGCTTGTCCTCCATCGATCTTTTCAGTACCCAAGTACATCCCTCCTAAAGGTTAAGACAGTGTCAAAATGATTTTACCGTACCGGTTCCGGCTTTCGACTATTTTTCTTGGTTCTTGACCTCTTCATACCAGGCAGCGTGATGCGCCTTCGCAAATTTTTCCGAGACGTATCCCTTTAACATGCCCGGCAGAGCAGCTCTTGATTCAGGATGAAGCAAAGATAAATAGAGATGTCCCATCAATGCTGCAACCATCATAAACATCGACATATCGTGAATGGGATAAGCTATCCGGACCAATTGATCAGGAAAAACATTAGGGGCCCACATGATAAATCCGCTCAACGTGATGAATACGGAACCCAGGATGGTAATCAAAGAGTTGATTTTTTCTCCGCCGTTAAACTTGCCCTGAGCCGGGTAGTTGCCGTGTCCTCCAAAAAATTCTTTGGGAAAAGCCATGATATGCGCGATATCCGCTTTCGTAAATCGGAAAGCAGAACGCAGCCATTCCCAGTGATATTTTGGATCCTTGATAAAGAACATCGCTACAACGACCACAACAAAAATCACGGCAAAAATCCTGTGAAGGATGCGGGAAACGTCAACTCCCCCAAAAATCATGAGTACCGGCCGACTGAATTCGGATAGTATGCCCCACCCTGTGAGGAGGAGAACAAAAAAGCTTACAGCATGAACCCAATGGCTCAATCTTTCCCCTTTGGTAAAACGGAGTACTTTGCCGGGAACTTGACGCGAGCCTGATTTTTTTTCACTCATTACATCTCCTCCTCTCTCTTTATCGGATGCTGATCTTGATGAGAATCATTTTTGTAGTTTCCTTTTAGCGCATTAATCGCCACTCCCACAACGACTGCCGCAGCAGCACCGCCTATCGCGATTTTGCCGATAGGCCGGATAATATCTTTCCATAGATAAAGTGTTAAATCAGTTGACGGATTTTCAGGCAGCCCATAGGCAGCAGGCGTATCGAGCAAAATATAGCGATAAGTTGTACCTGCTTGCCCATTCTGACCATAAAGATTAGCGTTGGGGAACTTCTTTTTTACTTCGGCCAACCGTGCTTGGGCAATCCCCATCATGGTATCGTAATTACCGAATGACAGTGCTCCTGGTTGGCAGATTTTTACGCAGGCAGGCTCAAGGCCGTTTTCCACTCTGCCTACGCAGCCGGTGCATTTGTTAGCCTTTTCTGTGGTTTTATCAACCTTAGGCACATTAAACGGACAAAACTGGGCACAGTACCCGCATCCAATACATTTATCTTGATCAATAACGACAAACCCGGAATCTGTTTTGGATATGGCACTTGAGGAACACGCTTTCAGGCAGGAGGGATCATCGCAGTGGAAACACTGCGCCTTGCGCATCAGCCAGTGCATGTTATTATTTTCATACTTTTCCTCAAATGTTACATACGTATAGGTGTTCGGTGTAAAATCGGCCATACTTTGATAACTTTTGACGAGAGAGGTTTTTTCAGTCGGAAGATCATTCCATTCCTTGCAGGCTGCTGAACAGGCTTTGCAGCCGGTACATTTGGATCCGTCCACCAAAATCATTTTTTTTGCCATCTCTAAGCCCTCCTTATATTGACCAGACAACATTTATATTCGGGTGTTCCTGCTGTCGGGTCAATTACGCCGATTGTTACTTCATTGATGCTTGATCCAGGACTTAAAGATGCAAAACCCCAACTCCAAGGTACACCGATCGTTTCGGTCGGCTGTCCATGTACCTGATACGACTGAATGCGGTCTGTGACAAGACAACGGATCTCAACCTTGCCGCGTGCCGAGGATATTTCAACGCGGTCACCATCTTGTACGCCAATTTTCGCTGCAAGGTTTTTGCTGATTTCTGCGAAAGGTTCCGGCATCAATTCGTTCAGCATCGGAATGTTGCGGGTGATACCGCCGGCACAGAAGTGTTCGGTAACACCATAGGTTGTCAGCACATAAGGATAGTCTTTACGGTTACCAACCTTCTGAACTTCGGGCAATGTTTTGGGCATTGCCACAATGGGATTGCTTGATACATTCGGATGGAAGATATTTTCCGCAGGGCTTTCCACCGGCTCGTAAAACTCCGGCAGCGGCCCATCATTGCAAATCCCGCCTACAGCCACGCCGCCGGCCGGTTTGCCGTCTGCTGAAGGCGTTGTTGGTATCCCGCTTGTATATTTGCCTGCAAACAAACGCCCTACTCCTTCCGGATTCATACGGAAAGCCAGCTTTCCTTCCGGAGTGTCAGGCCCTTTCGTCTTGTCGACTACGTCAGCACCGTCATTGCCGGCCCAAACACTTTTGGCCGCATCCCACCAAATTAATTTACGTTTGGGGTCCACAGGCTGTCCCTGAGCATCACATGATGCACGATTGTATAAAATACGGATATTTCCCGGCCAAGCAAAGCTCCATTCGCGGAACAATCCGAGTCCGGAAGGATCTGCATTTCCACGGCGTGCAGCTAAATTGCCTTTCCCGGTAACACCGGCATAAATCCAGCATCCGGTAGATACTGACCCGACCGGTGCTTTCAGATAATCGGCTAATGTCGGCAATAACTGACCGCTTGTTTCATCATAGCCGTTTAATTCCTGCAACACCTTAAGCGCTTTCGGCTCATGGCCGTAATCCCAGCGTGCATCGAGGATCGGTCTGTCTTTGGGATCCGTACTGCCTTCATATAAGCTTTTCACCCGCTTATACAAAAGATCGAGCATATCCAAATCCGGTTTACATTCGCCCAGGGGCTTGAGTGCTGCATCCTTCCACTGAACCCAGCGGCCGGAGTTCGTCAGCGTCCCGTCTTTTTCATAGACAAAGGCAGCCGGTAAAAAGATTACTTCCGTCATAATTTTAGACGGATCAACACCGGGCTCCCGCCAGAACTGGGCAGTCTCGATTTCAAATAGATCGGAGACAACCAACATCTCTAGTTTGGGCAAAGCCTGGCGGACCACTTCGAGGTTTGGTACGGATACCAATGAATTGGAGCCAATATTCAGCATCATCTTGAATTGGCCTTTATTCACCGCATCCCAAATTCGAACCAAACTTGAATTAACATTGGAATCATACTTTGGCAGATAATTGAAACAATAGTCGTTTTCCTTAGTCGCTTTATCCCCGAACCAGGCCTTCAATAACGATACGAGATGTTTTTCCCGGTTGGAGCCGTTTCGTACCAAATAATCTTTGAGTGTCTTGTCGGAATGGGAGGGGGCCGGAAGATAACCTGGCAGATTATTATAGAGATTGGCCATATCCGTGGAACCCTGGACATTCGGCTCGCCGCGCAAAGCGTTGATACCGCCTCCCGCTTTGCCGATATTGCCCATCAACAGCTGGATAATGCCGTAACACCGGATACCTTGCACACCCGTTGTGTGATGGGTCATCCCCAATGCATAAAGGATGGATGCCGGTTTGGCACTGCAGAAAGCATCGGCAATCTCCTTAATTTTTGATGCAGGTATCCCTGTAATATTTTCGGCAGTCTTCATATCATAACGGGAATAATGCTCTTTCAATTTGCTGAAGACGCTGTCAGGATCAGTAAGGACCAGAGCTTTAACCGGTTTGTTCGATTCGTCTAATTGATAACCCCAACTATCGGTTTTGTATTTTTTCTTTTCGGGGTCAAATCCGGAAAATAGTCCATCCTTGAATTGAAAATCCTTGCTTATTTTGTATAGAGCATTTGTGTAATTAAGGACATAATCGTGATCATAGAGCTCATTTTCCAATATATAATTGATGATTGCCCCCAGATAGGCAATATCTGTACCCGGGCGAATCTGAGCAAATATATCTGCCTGCGAAGCTGTCCGTGTAAAACGAGGATCAACCACAATTACTTTTGCACCGCGCTCCTTGGCCTTATTGATCCACCGCATAGCAACGGGATGGTTTTCGGCACAATTTGAACCTGCAATTAGGAACAGTTCAGCATTCATCAGATCCGGCCAGGAATTGGTCATGGCGCCACGGCCAAATGAAGGTGACAAACTTGCCACCGTGGGCGCGTGTCATATCCGGGCCTGATGTTCGTTATAGGGCGTGCCTAAAAGCATTGATAGTTTTTTAACTAAGTAGGATTCTTCATTGTCGATTTCAGCCGATCCTAGAACAGCAATCCCCTCAGTCCTGTTGACAGCGAGTTTCTCGGTCTTCCCTGTAGCTGCGTTAATGACATCGGCATCAGCCTTCCAGGTTTTCTCCCTGACATCTTTGACTTTTTTGGCTACTTTGTCGATAGCCTCGTCCCAGGATATTTCCTGCCATTCATTTGCCCCCGGAGCACGATACATCGGTTTCGTGATCCGAGCCTCAGAATAGGCAACTTCTCTTAAGCTGGCTGCCTTAGAACAAAGTGCCCCGTTATTGGTTGGATGATCGGGATCCCCGGCTAAATACACCAGCTTTTCATCTTTGATATAGAGAAGCAAGCCGCACCCTCCGGAACAAAAATGGCAAATGCTCGGAATTTTTTTTGTACCTTCAATTTTAAGTGCATATCCCTGAGCCTGAGCGAGGTCGGGATCAAAACCAAGGCCAAGCGCCAGCGAAGCCAAGGAAGCTCCTGATAGTTTCAGGAAATTACGTCTTGATAAATCCATTTTTTTCCTCCTTTACTTTTTTTAAACAGCAATTTTACTTTTTGCAAGTTTTTAAATTTTCTGAATATTCTAACCTGCAATGTCATTAATATTATACTGGCATCGGTAATTAATCAAGAATTGTTAATTCCTTAACAGAATTGGGCCTTTTTTGCGAATACTTGTCAAACGTCTTTAACATTTTTGATTCATGGCGTCACTTTTTTCCCCGTAGTTTATGAAAAAATAGAGCTGTTGCACAACAAATTACTTAAATTGTTGTGCAACAGCCCTGTTTTTGCTTTAAATCAGCCTAATAGAACTGGCTTCTCCTCAATCGCGGCATTTGCAATCAGCACCTGACCGAAAGCAAGACCGCCGTCCCCGGACGGGAGCTTCTGCGGGCAAAGGATTTCTACCCCGATCTCTCCCGCTAAAAACAATAGAATCTCGGTCAACAGCTTATTCTGGAAAACACCGCCTGCAATCGGCAGTTTTTTATTTTTAAGACCAATAAGCATAGCCGTTTCGAGCATCTGACACGCTAAAGAATAGTGAAATCTAAGCGCAGCTTCCCCGGGGTTTTTCTGAAGCAGCACATCGTTGGCAATATCTTTTAAGAGGCTCCCCACTTTTACGTGAAGGACACTGGACTGCGGTTCACCTGAAATCTCCAGACAGGCTGGATATAAAGCGGGATATAAGTCCGGACAAAGACTGCCATCAGTCCTGTCGGCAATTTCGTTATATTTTTCAATAAGTTTTAGGCGTTCTTCTGCACTTGTCTGACCGGATATTCCATGTTGATCCAAGAGAGCCGCCAACGCCTTGACCCGCATTGAAGCCTGCAGCCTTATTATTGGGAATTCGTTCAGCTCTTTTTGAATGCCTGTATTTCCGTCTTCCAGCCATTTCTCGGCCGCACTCTCCAGTTCGATTGCTGCCTGCCCCTCGTATGTCACTTCTGTACAAACTCCCAGTATACCGCTAACCGCGTCAAAAAGGCGTCCTGCGCTGGATGTTTCAAACAGCTGAAATCCGCTTCGAAGCTGGCCATCCAGGATATTCTTTTCCTGAGAAGATAATTTGGCCCAGAGCGGTTCCGTCCGCTGCCATTCTTCTTGCGTCATAAGTTTCTTCAGGTAAGCATAGGCAATCCTGAGCGGATATTTGGCTCCGGCATCGCCGCCGGGCAAGGGCAGGTATTCAAGGTGCGCTTTGCGTTCATAGCCTTCCTGATTTCCGAAAAGATACTCAAAGCCCCAAATCCTGCCGTCCTCGCCATAACCTGTTCCGTCGCAAATCAGGCCGAGCATCGGATCATCCATCCCATGTTCAGCCATCACGCTGGCGAGATGGGCATGATGGTGCTGAACCCGAAATTTCGGGCAATCCATCGACCGGGCAATCCGGGTCGTCGAATATTCCGGATGCATATCATAAGCAGTTTTTTGCGGAATAATGTTTGTTACCTTCTGAAAGGAGTAAAACTCCTGTTCAAAACGTTCCAAATTTTCATATCCATGCATATCTCCAATATATTGGCTCACGAAAGCCATCTTTCCGGAAGCGAGGCAGAAAGCATTTTTCATTTCTCCGCCAAGACCGACAATCGGTGTTTTGATCTCCTGTTTTAAAAACAGCGGCAGCGGTACATAGCCCCTGGCCCTACGGATAAAGGTCATTTGATCCCCGATCATCTGCATAACTGAGTCATCACACGGATGATAAATATCTCTGTTGTTTAGAAGAAAATAATCCGCAATCCCGCTTAGTCCTGCCAACGCTTCCTGATTGTCGTATATTAAAGGCTGGCCACTCAGGTTGGCGCTGGTCATCACCAGATAATCATAGGTCCCCTGAAAGAGCAGATGATGAACCGGTGCGTACGGCAGCATGATACCGAGTGTTTGGAGTCCGGGCGCTGTTTGCGGAGAAATCCGGCTATTCCCATTCTTCTTGCGCGGCAGCAGGACAATCGGTGCAGAGGGGCCGGCCAGCGTCGATTTTTCGAGCTCCGTCATGGTCACCTCTTGGAGGGCGGTTTCAATATTCCTGGCCATGACAGCAAATGGTTTTGCGCCGCGCTCTTTGACCCGGCGCAGTCTGCTGACCGCCTCATGATTGCAGGCATCACAGACAAGATGAAAGCCGCCCAGCCCTTTTACAGCTAAAATAGCGCCTTCCTGCAGTAAGTCGAACCCTATTCCATGGCCGCTGACTTCATTGCCCGTATGATCCAGCAGTTGAAGGGCAGGCCCGCAGACCGCACAAGCAGTCGGCTGAGCATGAAACCGCCTATCCAGCGGATCCATATATTCCTGATGGCATTCCGGGCACATCTGAAAACCCGCCATGGTCGTTTTCTCGCGGTCATAAGGCCGATCCTTGATGATTGTATAGCGCGGACCGCAATTGGTACAATTGATAAACGGATAGAGATAGCGCCGGTCCTTACTGTGAAACATTTCCTGCAGGCAGTCCCTGCATACTGCAACATCCGGGGAGATCAAAACATCCTTATCTTCGGACTCCCTGCTTTCTGTGATCGTGAACTCCCGGTAATGCTGAACCGGGATCTCTGTTATCTCCAGCGAGACGATCGCAGCCAAAGCCGGCTGGTCTGTTCTGATTCTGCAAATAAATTCTTCCACCCGTTCCCCTTCAGCCTGAATTTCGACTCCGCCGCTGAAATTGTTTACCCAGCCTTTAATGTCCAGCTCACGAGCAAGTTTAAAAATAAACGGCCTGAAGCCGACACCCTGAACAATGCCGTTGATCAGAATTTTTACAGCTCTTATCACGTCTTTACCACTCTTCTGTTTGGAATATCATCCTTATTTTTCAATTTTTCTCTCATGGTTATTTGGGAAGATATCCGGTATCGACAAGATGATTGATCAGCTCGTCGGAATCAACATCGGACTTGATAAAACCATTCGCTTTCAGAAATTCAGCCGATTCTTTAAGTTTTTCAATGTCCTGACTGTCAATCGGCATTGTAAAATCAAATTTCGGATATAAAGCAGTTACCGCTTTAAGCTCCATTCCATTGGCGTCAGCCGTCATTCGCAAAGCTTCACCCTGATTTGTCTGTATCCAGTCCAATATCTGCTGATGGATTTCCAGAAAACGCTTTGTTGTTTCAGGGTACTTCTGAATAAACTCTGTTCGCGCGGCGATTACAGCCTGACCCAGGATAAGGCCTTCAGCATTCCGGATCAGGGTGATTTTTTGGGAAGCAATCCCTTTGGTCAGCAGCGGATCGGGAATGACTGCAGCATCTACTTGTTTTTGCAGCAGCGCGTTATAGGCGTCGGTTGAGGCCATGTTAATTATTTGAACATCATTCGCAGATAACCCTGCCTCGGCTAGCGCTTTGATCAGCATTTCATGCAGCATCGTCCCCTGCTGCAATGCGACCTTTTTTCCCTTCAGATCCGCTACGGATGCAATTCCGCCACCTTTGGCTGCAACCAGGCCAATCCCCTTCGGAAACTTGGAATAGCTCGAAAGAATCTTAATATCGTTGCCGTTCGCATTCGAGATGATGGCCGAAACATAATTCAGTGATGTGGCAAAATCAATCGATTTGGCAGCAAGGGCTTCGGTGGTTGCCGGTCCTTCCAATTCGTACCACTTCACCTGGATTTCATCCTTCGCAAATTCGTCTTCAAACATCTTTTTCTCCAGTGCTACAATTGCCGGAGCGTTCAACGGCTTCGTCGAATACGATATGTTAATAACTTTCGGATTTTCCTGCTGTTTGGCTATATTCGGCTGACAGCCTGTCACCGGGATCAGTAGCAATAATGACAATAATACAGTGATAGAAAGTTTAAGATGCTTCTTCATGAATAATCCTCCTCGTATACTTATCGAAAACATTTGATTCGCTTAGCGAATGGCCTCTAGTATAGTTTTCCTCATGTTGATAAATTCTAACCCATCAGGATTTCTTGGATAAGCAAAAGGTACTTCCAAGACCTCTTTGATCGTACCGGGAGACGGCGACATAATCATGATTTTCTGACTGACGGTCAGTGCTTCTTCAATATCATGGGTGACAAGGATAACCGTTTTTCCGGTTTTCTGCCAAAGATCAATGATTTCTTCCTGCATTCTGGCCCTGGTCTGGGCATCAAGGGCCGAAAACGGCTCATCCATCAAGAATACTTTCGGTTTAAAAGTAAGCGCTCGCGCCAAAGAGACCCTTTGGGCCATTCCTCCGGACAGTTCGTAAGGATACGCTTTGCTGAACTGTGTTAACCCTACTAACTGAAGCGAGCTGGCCACAATTTTCTTAACTTCGTCTTGTTTCTCTACTCCTTGGATACCCAGCGCGGTATTTTTTTCAACGGTCAGCCACGGAAAGAGCCGTGGTTCCTGAAATACGACCGCACGCCCATAACCGGGACCGTCAATGTTTTCTCCATCAATCAGTACTTCTCCATTACTCGGCGGTTCTAAGCCGGCAATAATCCGGAGCAGCGTAGTTTTGCCGCACCCACTGGCTCCGACAATACTGACAAATTCTGATTGGTTGCACCGGAAATTGACTTCTTTCAGGGCTTCAATACTTCCCCAGTTGCTGTGGAAAACCTTACCGACATCACGGACTTCGACTAAACCCTTATTCATTTGCGCTCACCTGCTTGATACATCTTTTTCCATGGCATCAGTTTATTTTCAATCTTTCTGAGGAAAAAGTCGATAAGCATCCCGGCAGCTCCGATGGTAAACATCGCGACAAATATCTTATCGGACTGGGCTAATTGCCTGCCTTCAATAATCAGATAGCCTATCCCTGAGGATGCGCCTAGCAGTTCAGCTCCAACCAATGCCCGCCAGCAATTGCTTAACCCCAGCCTCAGACCCACAAAAATTGACATAGCCGCCGAAGGAATATATACCTTTTTGACCATTTCCCACGGAGAAAGCATATAGGCATGGCCAACTTCAATCAGCTTCGGATCTACACTGGTGACACCCTGCACTGTATTCAGGAAAACCGGAAAAAATGAGGCATACACAATGACGGCTACTTTGGAAGCTTCATCAATCCCGAGCAGAAGCATAAAAATCGGGATCCAAGCGATTGGCGGAATCTGCTGCAAAAAATGCAGTGTAGGATTCACCCAATGCCTGAACCCTCTGGCTTTACCTACCAGAATACCCATCGGAACTGCAAAAACAACCGTCAAAAAGAACCCGTACCCCAATCTCCGCAAACTTGCCAGCAGATGTTCTTCCCAAACCCCGGTTGCAAGCATATGCAGAAATGTCTTCAATATCTCACTTGGCGGAGGTAAGATGTAGGTATTAACCAGACTGCTGCGTGCCGCTAATTCCCAAACTGTAATCACGGCTAATGGGAAAACCGCCCCTCTGAGTATATTCACAAGCTTTATCCGATTATGTGGATTTCCATGCCGGTCAGACTTTTTTTCCGTTTTTTCCTGATTGATTTGCATCAAGTGATGTACCTACCCTTAGCTCGAATTAAAGCTGCACTGTTTCCTTGGGAATTAATACTACAACATTCGGAAAGAAAAAGAAAGAGCCTAAGCATTCTACGCATTAGGCTCTTTCTTGATTGTACCCTACTTGCAGAGATATTCGTTAAACTTGCCGCGCTGTGTATAATGCGTGTGCAGCAGTTCATGCGATTTATGGCCATTGGGTTCTTTCAGAAACTCGGCATACAGTTTCATGACATCCTCATTCTCATGAGATTTCCTAAGCTGCTTGCCTTCATCTTCCTTATAAATAGCCTGGAGACGTTTCTGACGGATCTCCGGTGTGGTCGGTCTGGGCTGGCCGCCGCCGCTGATGCAGCCGCCGGGGCATCCCATCACTTCGATAAAGTGGTACGGGGATTCACCTTTGGCAATTTGGTCCAGAAGGATCTTCGCTCCTGCCAGACCACTGGTTACAGCAACTTTTACCGTAACTCCGTCGAGGAACCTATAAGCTTCAACAGGATTCTCGATGATCACATCCGCCGTCTTAATCTGTTCCAAGCCAACGATCGGAGTAACATGGAGCTTGTCAAACGGCAGTTCCCGTCCAGTAACCACTTCGTAAACCGTACGCAAGGCAGCTTCCATAACACCGCCGGTAACACCGAAAATATCGGCAGCACCGGAGGAAAGACCGAGCGGATTGTCAAATTTACTGTCTTCGAGGTTTACAAAATCAATGCCGGCTTCCTTAATCATCTTGGCAAGTTCTCTGGTCGTCAGTACGGCATCAACATTTGGTACGCCATTGTTCTGCATTTCCGGTCTGGAAATTTCGAACTTTTTGGCCGTACAGGGCATGATCGATACGACATACATATCCTTCGGATCAACCTTGATCTTATCGGCATAATAGGACTTCACCAGCGCTCCGAGCATGGTATGCGGGGATTTGCAGGTCGAGAGATGGTCAAGTTCTTCCGGATAGGCATGCTCTACATATTTGATCCAGCCCGGGCTGCAGCTTGTAATCATCGGCAGGGTAGCTTGGCCGCCGGTCAGCGCATTTTTGACCCTGGTCAGGAATTCAGTGCCTTCTTCCATAATGGTCAGGTCAGCAGTGAAGTTCGTGTCGAACACATCGTCGAAGCCAAGTTCTCTCAAAGCAGAAGCCAGTTTGCCGGTAACGAGTGTCCCGGGTTCCAGCCCGAACTCTTCGCCGATTGCAGCCCGAATAGCCGGGGCAACCTGAACAACCACGCGTTTATTGGGATTATTGATCGCCTGCCAGACATCCTGGATCGCATCGGTTTCCTTCAGTGCACCTACCGGGCAGACCACCGTACATTGTCCACAGTAAGCACAGTTTACGGAATTAATCGGCAGATCCATAGCAGGACCGACGACCGTCTTAAATCCACGGTTTTGTGCATTCAAAATACCGACTTGCTGAATTTCGTTGCAGACGGTGATACATCTGCGGCAAAGAATGCATTTAGACATATCGCGGGTAATGGAAGGGGATTTGTCGATGCAGCCGGCTGAACGTTTTCCTTCGAAACGGGCTTCGCCGACGCCAAGCATATTACCCATTTCCTGCAGCTCGCAGCTTTGATTGCGTTCGCAGTTCAGGCAGTCTTTCGGATGGTCCGACAGAATCAGTTCATATAGGACTTTCCGGGCCTTACGGACTTTTTCGGTATTGGTTTTGACAACCATTCCTTCTCTGACCGTAACCATACAGGAAGGCTGAAGGCTCTTAGCGCCTTCGACTTCAACAACGCACAGTCTGCAGGAACCAAACTTATGAACGCCTTCCAAATAGCATAAGTTGGGAATATGAATATTGTTCTGTTTCGCGGCTTCCAGGATGGTCGCGCCCTCTGGAACGGAAACACTTTTGTTGTTAATTTTAAAATTTACCATACCACTTACTTACCTCCTGTCACAGCGTAAACAGCGCATAGATTCTGCAATTGCATTGAGCTTGTGATACCCTTGAACCACTTCGCAGAAGCAGTCTTTTCTCTTTTCCGGATCAAGAACTTCCATTGGAAATCTGGCATGCTCGACAAGTTCGTCCTGATCGGCCGGTGCAGGAATTGCAATTGCTTCGCCTTTGTTTAGTACGCCTTTGCCGCCCAGGTAGAGGTCAATGGAAGATGCCGCCTTCTTACCGTCAGCAATGGCCGTGATCGCGACATCGGAGCCTCTGGCAACGTCACCGCCGGCAAATACGCCATCCATCGTGGTCATCAAGGTGTCTTTATCCGTAATAAAAGTTCCCCACTCTGTTAATTCAACATCATCCATTCCGACAAACGGCAGATCCGAAGACTGGCTGACCGCCGGGATGACCATATCGACCTTCAGGGTGAAATTGGACTCTTCTTCAATTTTTGGTTTTCTTCTGCCGGCAGAATCAAAGCCGCTCACCTTCATTCTGACGCATTCAATTGCTTCGATTTTGTCTTTGCCAATAAAACGGGTCGGGGCAACCAGCGGAAGTATCTCAATGCCTTCTTCAATCATATCGCAGATTTCTCTGGCATCAGCAGGCATATCTTGAATCGTTCTTCTATACAAAACATTGACTTTCTTAGCGCCTAACCTTAAAGCCGTTCTGGCTGCATCAATCGCAGTATTGCCGCCGCCGATAATTGCCACGGTTTCACCGATCTTGACATCCTGTCCGAGGTTCACATTGCGCAGGAAATTCAAGCCGTGAACAACCCCCTCGAGGTCTTCGCCCGGGATATTGATCTTGTTGGACAGCTGGGTTCCTGTTGCAATATAAATGGAATGATGTTTTTTGCGCAGCCCGGCGAAACTGACGTCATTGCCTACTTCGGTATTCAGATGGATCTTGACGCCGACTTGCTCAATCAGTTTGATTTCATGCTTGAGCACGTCTTTGGGCAGCCTGTATTCCGGAATACCAAATGCAAGTAGGCCTCCGGCCACAGGCGCTGCTTCATAAATATCGACCTCATAGCCGAGTCTTGCCAGGTAATAGCCGCAAGTCAAGCCTGAAGGACCTGCGCCAATAATGCCGACGCTCTTGCCGTTTTTCGGGAAGACAATGTCTTTCGTGGATTCTTCTTCATGCTTGAACGCATAATCCGCCACGAACCGTTTCAGATCGGAAATCGAGATCGCTTCGTCCAGCTGCGCCCTGCGGCATTTGCTTTCGCACGGGTGCGTGCAAATTCTTCCGCAAATAGCCGGAAACGGATTTTCCTGTCTGATAAGGTTGTAAGCATCGATATATCTTCCTGCCGAGATCAAACCCATATATCCGGGTACATTGACGCTTGCCGGGCAGGCATTCTCACACGGCGAAAGGAACAGGTCCGAACATACGCCGGCACGGCAGTATTTGTTCTTGATATGCTCTTCGTATTCGTCACGGAAATACCGGATGGTGCTCAAAACTGGATTTGGAGCCGTCTGGCCCAAGCCGCACATGGCGGTTTCTTTGATCTGAGCGCCGAGCTCTTCAAGAAGCTCGATATCGCCTTCCTGGCCTTCTCCCTTGGTAATGCGTTCCAGGATCTCGAGCATTCTCTTGGTTCCGACACGGCACGGAACGCATTTTCCGCAGGACTCATCCTGGATGAAATCCATGAAGTACCTGGCGGTATCGACCATACAGGTATCCTCATTCATCACGACCAGTCCGCCGGATCCCATAATGGCACCGATTTTGCTGATATTTTCATAATCCATCGGCGTATTCAGATATTCTTTTGTGATACAGCCGCCGGAAGGGCCGCCGGCCTGGGCAGCCTTAAAGTTTTTGCCTCCGGGAATGCCTCCGCCGATATTAAACAGAATATTGCCGAGGCTCATGCCCATCGGGACTTCGACGATACCGGTATTGACGATATCTCCGGCCAGCGCGAAGACCTTGGTGCCTTTGCTCTTTTCGGTGCCAAACTGCGCATACCAGTCCGAACCCTTCAGAATGATCGGAGGAATGCAGGCAAGGGTTTCTACGTTGTTGATAATGGTCGGTTTACCAAACAAGCCGCGTTCAAACGGGAACGGCGGTTTTTGTTTGGGTTCTCCGCGTTTGCCTTCGATCGAAGCCATCAGAGATGTTTCTTCACCGCAGACAAAAGCGCCTGCGCCAATACGGATTTCCAGGTTAAACTCGAAATCTGAACCAAACAGTTTCGTTCCGAGCAGGCCGCACTGGCGGGCTTCTTCAATCGCGGCACCTAGACGTTCAACAGCAATCGGATACTCCGCCCGGATATAGACATAGCCCATGCTTGCACCAATCGCATAACCACCGAGCATCATCCCTTCAATGACACTGTGCGGGTCACCTTCGATGACGCTTCTGTCCATGAACGCACCAGGGTCTCCTTCGTCAGCATTGCAGACCATGAATTTCTGATCGCTCGTTGATTTCATTCCAGCTTCCCATTTGATACCTGTCGGGAACCCGGCACCGCCGCGGCCCCTGATGCCGGACTTTTTAACTTCATCGACAACATCCTGCTGCTTCATGCTGTTCACGGCTTTGGCAATCGAATAATAGCCGTCTTTGGCAATATAAGCGTCAATCGAAGCGTATTCGATCTGACCGCAGTTTCTGAGCGCTATTTTGACCTGGTCTTTGAAAAAATCGATATCCTTAATATTGGGAACGTGTTTGCCAAGCGTTTGATCGTAAAATGTATACTTTTCCAGCACCGTACCGTTGATAATGTGGGATTTTACGATCTCGGCCATTTTTTCGGGATTAACATCCGTATAAAAAGTTTCATCAGGTAGAATAAGAAGGACAGGACCGACAGCACAAGTCCCCATACAGCCTGTCTCACTAACTGCAACCTTATCCTGAAGCTCGTATTCTTCCAGATATTTCACAAGCGCAGCGGATACTTCACCGCAGTTGGAGGATACACAACCTGCGCCTCCGCATACAAGGATTTGATAATTATACTTGGACAGTTGTTCACTGTATTCCTTTTTAATTTGATCCAAATCAGCAACACGATTGATTTTCATGCGCTTTATTTCACCTCCAGCCCTACCTTAATTTCTATATTTGTTCAGGATACTATCAAGCTTATCCGGGTTAACCTGCTTATACACAACATCGTCGATCATCATCGCTGGAGCCAGTCCACAGGCACCGATACAACGGGCTACCTCAAAAGTGAAGAGCCTGTCTTTCGTTGTTCCGCCAATTTCTATATCGAGAATCTGTTCCAGACGGTCAATAATTTTCTTGCCACCCCTGACATAGCAAGCCGTTCCAAGGCAAACACGGATAATGTGCTTTCCTCTGGGCTGGGTCGAAAAGAAAGAGTAAAAAGTAACAACGCCCGATACCTCCGACAGAGGCATGTTCATGCTTTCTGCAATAAATCTCTGGATTTCCAGAGGCAAATATCCATAAATATTCTGAGCCATATGAAGTACTTGAATCAGACTTCCTTCTCTATTCTTGTATTTTTCGATCACTTCAGCAATCATGTCCAATTTTTGTTGGTCAGTTTCTTCACTACAGCAACATTGACAATTTTTTACTTTGTTGCTCATTGTTTACCTCCTTAGGTACTTATTTGTGTTCAAATCACAACCAGTGTCCAAAAAAAAGAATCCCTCCCTACATTTTAAAGAAAACTTAGTTGGCGTCGAGCCTTTGGCGGTCTAGATATATCAAAAAATACGTATAACTTTTAATATATCCATACAAATTTGTTCCAAGTACTAACGTTCACAAACTAAGGAATAAAAAATATCGCCCCCTATATAGAAACTTATCTATGGTATAACACAAACTGTGCTAACCCTCCAATGGAATCATTCAAGGTCCCATACCTTCACGCACGGATCATCAAAACGGGTAAAAAGAAATATCTCAAAGCCGTTCCGGTACATTAAAAAGTATGCAGCGATAACCCAAATATATCAAAAACAACCTCAATATTTACTTCAAAATCCTAAATATTCACCAGAATGAATATAGAATATCTCTTGAAGAATTATAGCACTCGCCAGATTTGACCGCAACACAAAGATACACGGAGAAATCTATAAGCATTCATACCAGAACTTAGAGTATCTATATATTCCCCTAAATTTGGTCTGCGTGCCACAAATCCAGCGTCAAGCGGAGCATGGAGTGCGAAGCGCGGCCTTTTGCGTCATGGATGACACAAAGGCCGAAAGCGGAATTGTGGCATGCAGACAGGCCCAAGATAATGAAGTCTAAAGGCAGCTATTCGACAATATGGCCGTTCCCATAAACAATATATTTAATCGTCGTCAGTTCCGGCAAAGCCATCGGACCGCGGGCATGCAGCTTTTGCGTGCTAATACCAATTTCAGCGCCAAAACCAAACCTTCCGCCATCGGTAAAACGTGTTGAAGCATTGACATAAACCGCAGCCGCATCAATTTCATTTAAAAAGCGCTGAGAGGCGGTGTAGTTTTCAGTAATGATTGTCTCAGAATGCTTCGTGCTATACGTATAAATATGGTCCAATGCTTCATCGATACTGTTGACAACCTTAACGCTGATGATCAGATCAAGGTACTCCGTCGACCAATCTTTTTCCGTTGCCGGAACAGCATAATCCAAAATCTTTCTGACTCTTTCACAGCCGCGGATTTCAACGCCGTACGCTTTAAATTTTCTTCCGATCATTGGCAGGTACTCTTCCGCTACCGCCTCATGAACGAGTAAGGTTTCCAGTGCATTGCAAACGCCGGGTTTCTGCGTTTTGGCGTTAAAGACCACCGATACTGCCTTTTCATAATCAGCATCGAGATCAACATAGGCATGACAGACCCCTGTACCGGTCTCAATCACTGGAACGGTGGAATTTTCAACCACTGTCTGGATCAGTCCTGCCCCGCCCCGCGGAATGATCACATCAATATATTTATTCATGCGCATCAGCTGCAGGGCATACTCTCTATCCGTCTTCTGTATAAGCTGAATCGCACCTTCCTGAATTCCACTCTGTTCAGCAGCTTCAGCGATCACCCTAGCCAGTACTTTATTGCTTTCAATCGCTTCCGAACCTCCGCGTAAGATGCAGGCATTACCAGATTTTAAACACAGTGCCGCTGCGTCCACTGTCACATTCGGCCGGGCTTCATAAATCATTGCCACAACACCGAGCGGGACCATCGTCTTCTGAATCACCAGACCGTTCGGCCTTTTCCATAGTTCTCCGCCGCCGACAGGATCGGGCAGACCGACCACTTCCTTGATCGCATTGCTGATATCCGAAATCCCGGCGCTGGTAAGACGGAGACGGTTGATCAAGCTTTTTTTAAGTCCTTTTTTCTCTGCCGCCGCAACATCCAGCGCATTGGCTTCCAGAATTGCATCCTCGTTGTCAAGAAGCGCCTGGGCCATTGCGAGTAAGGCTTTATTCTTTGTCTCCGTGCCCGTAAAAGCCAGTTTGCGTGCCGCATTTTTGGCCCGCTGGCCAATCATTACAAGGTCTTCAGCAAATTCCATCATCACAACCTCCAGTCAATCTCTCCAATAATTAAAAATACTCGATTGCTAAATATATTTTTATGATCTCTCGTAAATCCGATAATATCTTTTCATCATACCAACAAAATTAAATATTCCTATCAGTATTCCTGCGTAATCGTTAGGTTATCCCTATGAACCAGTTCCTCTGCTTTAATCCCGGAAATCAGCCTGCGTATTTCCTCAGAGTGAAGTCCTTTGACTTTCTCCGTCTCTTCACTGCTGAATTCCACAATCCCGCGGGCAATTTCTTCTCCGCGGTTATTCACAACTTTAATCAGGTCTTTGCGCTCCCAGAATCCTTCGATTCCGGTTACTCCGGAAGCAAGCAGGCTTTTGCCGTCATGAAGCAAGGCTTTCTCGGCACCGGCGTCGATGATGACCGTGCCCATTGATAATGCCGCATACGCCATCCAGCGTTTCTTTCCGTTTAGTTTATGTTTTAACGGCGGAAAATAGGTTCCTACCGGATAATTACCTTCAGTAATGTCTTTGATTTGGGCAATTCTTGTCGCATTCATCAGAAATGTCGGCGTTCCAAACCGGGTTGCCATTTCGGCGGCCTTTAATTTCGTAATCATACCGCCAGTCCCCACCGCAGAACCCGAACCCTCGGCCAGACCTTTGACCTCCGCCACGTTTTGAACTTGCGGAATCAGAACAGCGTCAGAATGATCGACAGGGTTCGCTGTAAACAAACCGTCGACATCCGTCAGCAGAACCAGCAGATCTGCATTGACCATTCCTGCCACCAGCGCGGATAACCTGTCATTATCCCCGAAGCATAATTCTTCAAAAACTACGGTATCATTTTCATTGATGACCGGAATAATTCCGAAGTTCAGCAGTTTTTCCAAGGTGTTCCTCGCATTTCGGTAATGTTCGGCTTCAACCAAGTCGATCCGGGAAAGAAGGATCTGGGCACAACTCATGCCATATTTCTCAAAATAGTACGAATACCTTTCAATCAATATTCCCTGCCCAACAGCCGCTGTGGCTTGCTTGCCGACAATATCCTTCGGACGTTCCTTCAGCTTCATCTTGGCCATCCCGGCAGCAACAGCACCGGAGGTAACTAGGATGCAGTCTGTTCCCTGCTTTCTCAGCTCAGCAATGACTGCGGCCAGCTGGTCGATGACGGTTTCATCAATGCCGCCTTGCGGCAGGCTTAAGCTGTTGCTGCCTATTTTTAATACTGCCCTTTTCAGGGTATTCATTCAAACATACTCTCCTTCCATCTCCTCAGCCCGTTTGGCACACGCCTCCATAGCCTGATAGACAATATCTGCCAGACCGGCTTGCCGGAAGCTCTCCAGTGCGGCGTAGGTCGTTCCGTTCGGTGATGTAACAGCTTCTCTTAATTCCAGCGAAGTTTTGCCGCTCTCAGCAATCATTTTCCCTGCGCCAACCATGGTTTCCGCGGCCAGAAATTCAGCTTCGTCCCTCGTCAGGCCAAGCTTTTCACCAGCCAGCGCCATCAGTTCCGTAAAAAAATAGAAATAAGCCGGGCCGCTGCCGCTGACGGCAGTCAGCGCATTCATTTTACTATCGTCAATCCACAGGAATTTTCCCAAAACAGCAAAGATCGTTTCAGCCGTCTTTGCCTGTCCGTCGGTAACACAGCATCCTCTGGCCAACCCGGATACAGCCTGCAGTACTGCACTGGACGTGTTAGGCATGACCCTTACCACGGCGATGCCGGGAAGTTCCTGTTCGTAAACAGACAGCCCTATCCCTGCTACTACCGTAATAATAAGCTTTCCTGCAAGATTGAACTGAGCAAGCTGGTCAAGAAGACCTTTAATATCTTTTGGCTTTACTGCTAGGAAAATAACATCTGATCCCTGAATGGTTTCAGTAAAAGAAGCGCTCGCAACACCATACGTTTGGGCCAGGAGTTCCGCTTTCTCCTGAAATACATCATAGGCCATGATCCGGAAATCCGTGTCCTGCTGAGATAACCCCTTAATCACGGACGAAGCCAGATTGCCTGTTCCAATAAATCCGATCGTTTGCATATTTACACGCCCCATTCTATCCTTAATTTCTAATTTTTAATATTCTGACCATTTTTCCCTGTAAGTTTTTCCCTTAATATTTTCCAAATCATTTTGATTCATTTAAGAATACTTTCCGCAGAAAAAAATAAAAACTTCTCTGTCCATCTAAGGACGAAAGAAGTATATCTTCCGCGGTACCACCTTAATTGCGCATACGCCGCTTCAAGCTCAGATAACGGTGAGACAGCCGTAGGATTATTCATTCTCACTTCACAACTGGGGTTCTGTTAACTATCAAGGGAACTTCCAGCTTTGTACACGCGCGTACGCAGTTCCCCTCTCTGTATGACCCGTTAACATACTGGGTTGATCATCAGCTTTAATTTTCCAATTCACTATTTATTCTAGCACAAAAAATACCCGGGAACAACCTGAATATTCGATGATATATGACCCAAAAGACTGGCTGAATGTTTGGTTGTCTGATAGATTTCAGGATAATATTCGGATGAAACAAGTTGATTTAGAATAGACCAGCTACCCCTGCTGCCAACACGAACACGGCGAATATCATTCTGTAGATCGCAAAAATCCGCATCGGTTTTCTTTGTAAATATGAAATGAATTTCTGGATGACGATGACTGCAACCAGGAAGGATACAATGAAGCCGACAGCCAATGACAAGATTTCTTGTGAAGTCAGAATAGCCAGACCACCAATTTTAACAACCTTCAGCAGGCTCATCCCAATCATCACCGGAATCGCTAGGAAGAACGAAAATTCCGTGGCAGCCACCGTCGGCAACCCGGCAACCCATCCGCCGATAATCGTCGATGCCGAACGGGACATCCCCGGAATAACAGCCAAACATTGAAATAAGCCGATCATAACCGCTTGTCTTGGAGAAACATTCAAGTCCCGGTCCCGTCCAACCGGTGCCTTTGTTCTAAGCCTATTCTCAGCATAGATCATCAGGATTGCACCGAGGAAAAGTGTTATCGCCACAGGGATCGGAAAAAACAGGTATTTTTCCGCGGTATTGTCAAACAGAATCCCGATCGTAGCGCCCGGAATACACGCCAGCACAATCATCAGCCAGAATTTCAGTCCGGATTCCTGATAGCTGACCCTTGACGGGAAGAAATCCACCAGTGTTTGTTTGATCTTCTTCCAATAAAGTACAATGACCGCCAAAATCGCTCCAAGCTGAATCACATAGGTATACATCTCTACATAATGCTGATTCGTTCCTTGAAACCCGATTAGATTTTGAAAAATAATCAAATGGCCTGTCGATGAGACCGGCAGAAACTCCGTGATCCCTTCCACGATGCCTAAAATAATCGATTGAATAATAAATTGAATGGTTGCCATACTGTCTCCTTATCTATTGTCTTGATTTATGTATTCCCTTTTTTCTTACCTGGTCTATTTTGGCACTTGTACAGGCTGTCTGTCAATCTTATAATTAGAGCTATAGCCAGGTTCTTGATACGGTAACACATGGTTATGCGAAGGACCGTGCTACAAAGAATTGCTTGTAAAATAATTTTTTAGTATTCTATTGAGGTTATCATTTTTGGCTTCCTTAGCTTTTTCGGCTATTTGTTGTGCATCAAAGAATCTTATCGTGTACTTTTTTGTCGAACCTGCAGCTTTTTGAAGCTTATCTATTGCAGATTGCTCAAATCCTCCTGTTGACCATAACTCAAATATCAAATCTTTATGAGTAAATTCATCCTGACTTAATGCCCATTTTCTAATAGTAGGTATATTATCACTTAACCATTTAGAAACATACTCTTCATCGAGTGGATAACTATACCCCTTACACTCTACGAATCTAGCCTCGGTTGGATACTTTACATATACATCTATTTCTTTACTTTTCCCACTTTCGCGTTCTGTGATCAATTTGTTAATTTCTAAATAAGGTGCTAACTGAGAATAATAATACCCGACTGCTAATTCAAATACATCACCTTTAAGATTGGATGCTTTTCCCTCTAGCTTAGAAAGTGCTTCTATAAATTCAAAATATTTATCCGGATTTTTTGTTATGACTGCTGAAGCATTCTCTACGATGGAAACAAGGGCTCTGAGTGTTTCTAAATATTGATTCCCGAATAGCTTATCAATAAACCCCAATACTACACCTGCAGATTTCAGTCTTGAAAAAGCATTTTCTTCTATACCCTCGACTATAAGTACCGGTATGAAGGGAGAATGCTTCTTACTTTGACTAATAACATTCACTTTTGCAAGAAAATACTCTATATCCTCTTCCAAAAGTTTTTTACCCAAAACCACGTCTGCAACAACAAACCCAGGCTTACTGCCCTTTTGCAGTCCATTAATATATGATGGAGCTGTGAAACTCCACTGAAATTTATGAAATTCTGGCATTTGTTCAATCATCCTACCAGAATTATATGCGACTAGATTAATCTTTCGGGACCAGTCATAGAAATCATTCATAATATTTTTCTTTGCAATATTTAGAGCTTTAAAACGTGTGTAGCTTTGTGGAATATCTACAGAAGGATTTAATTGAAATAAACCGTCACCATTGTCTAATAACAAATTAATATATAGTAAATCTTTGATTATGGAATCAGCTGGTTTGTGGCCTTTAAGCGGCTGAACTGGAGAACATGTATAAGTTGCAATTTCGTTTGTAAGAATATAACCGTAATTGTTTAATACAGCTTTTATAAAATAATAATAAGCCTTCGAATTTAGCCTAAGATATTGTAGAAGTTTTTCAAAAAAGATATCACTAGAAAAATGGGAATCTAAGTACAGATACTTTTGGTTATTATCGAAGGTAACGTTCTTCAACTTTCTGATTGGTGCAGACGCCCGGGAAATTTCTTTACGAGCTGCTTCCCTAGAAATTGAGAATTGATTAACTAATTCATTAGCCAGTGACCCAGACAATAATGGGCCCTTATTTTCAAGAATATTGCTTATCCTAGACATGCTTTCACTCCTTTAATAGCTTGTCACACCTCACTATTTATAACATATAACTTATAGTTGAAGGTCACAAATTTTTATTTTCGAAACTGGCTTGTACCAAGGACTTGTAAGCTCAAAGATATACTTACTGTCACACGTCATTTTTATGGTCTTTCGCATAACGTTCAGCCGTTCCCGAAGCGTCATACTTCATTCATCTATTCTAAGTTTTGAGAACGGCTTGTTCAACGACGTATCGTGCCCCGTAATTCAGACAGTGCCCGGATGACGCTGCCTTAAATAGGTTAGCAATCAGCACCAGCATTACAAATAACAATTTATCTAAAGCTTTATAATTATGTATCTAGGAAAATACTCACTCTATATATGGAGTTTTGCATACCAAACAAAAAGCTCTATGTACGCAAACAATATTGCCACATTCTTTGCAAGTCCATTTATTTTCCTCATTCCGCAAAAATGAATCAATGCCAGATTGATTTATTTGCTCAAGGTTTTCAAGCATGCTCATGTGATATTTTGTTCGATATCGCTTATCTAACTGTTTTAACCTCCGGCAAGGGTATTTATCGCATTCAAAGCAAAATCCTGATTCATTGCTTTGAATTACAGAACAGTTCTTGATTATGCAACTGACGCTACCTTTTGTTTTATACCTAATATCTATCTCATTACGACATCCTTTGCAATGATTTTTCTTCCTTTGGTTACCTAAGCAAAGTCTGCAATTCATACCACAAGGAGCAATCAGTTCTTCTTTTATTTTGTTCATCTTATACCTCGCACCTCAAAATATATATCATAACATCGCGTTATTTTACTGTTACTAAAAATCCAACTGCTGCAAAGAAATACCTATGATCCATTTCCTCCACGCCAGGACGGCGCGGTCTTTGCATGATATGTCGTAGAACGTCCAGGAATCCCCGACGCGCCCTACTGCATGCATCATCCTCCAAGTGTCGGAAAATCCGTGTTAGGCGATGGACCATGTCCCCCAGATTCAGAGACGACCATGGAGGGGCGTCCCTTGAACTTCCTCAACAACTGTATTTATGCACAAAATAAGAATGATGTACCCTAACTTCAACAACGAATTATGTATATATCTCAAAGATAAATTGGAATTTATCCTTATGCCACAAAAGAAAACTCACTGTATAATTGAATGGCTGTAAATATAAAATTCTTCCTGGCTTGGCTGGTATTTTTTCTCCAATCGTTCCAAACCCTCGTCAAAGCGCCCGGCTTCTTGTTCGTCTATCTCAAATACAGGACTTTGATAGTAAAACCATTTCCTTCCGTCCAAGACATCTGGTTTGAGTTCTTTTACCATCATTGCCGTCGGATATGTTCCATTCTCAAGACAGACATTGTACTTTTTACAGCTCTTAAAACCACGGCTTACATAATTACCCGGGTTTCCAAATATTACGATCACATCATAACCAAGTGCGACCGCCTGTTCAAAGGAATACTCCATTAGCTTTTTTCCATACTCGTTTCTCTGATATTCCGGCAAAATGCAAACCGGACCGAAAGTAAGGATGTCTTTTTCTTCCCCGGATTCATCAATTAGTTTTGTTTTCGTATACATGATATTCCCGATGATTTGATTATCAACTTCAATCACAAAATCCAGCTCCGGAAGAAAATCTTTGTGGAATCGCATAACATGAACCAAATAATGTTCAACGCACCCCGGGTTATATAAATTCCAAAAAGCTTTCCTTGTGATTTCTTCCACTTTCTCAAAATCTGTTTCTTCTTCATTCCTAATCTTAATCATTTTGTTCATTTACAAACCTCCCTTAATTTGCCTAAGACCAATATTTGTGCTTTTCATTATGGCTATCCGCTCAATAAATAATCCTGTTTATCTGTACTTCATAACATCCTACACATGTGCAACAATCTAATCATTTATTTGTCATTTTCCAATCCGTGCATGGATGCGCGGTTCCCTGCATGGTCTTTCGCCTAACGTCCTGCGTATTCCCGAA
>NZ_LXPC01000018.1:0-101124 GCF_003590275.1 Dehalobacter sp. MCB1
GGTACAGACGGAAGCGAAGCCGCGAGGTGGAGCAAATCCGAGAAAGCCGTTCTCAGTTCGGATTGCAGGCTGCAACTCGCCTGCATGAAGTCGGAATCGCTAGTAATCGCAGGTCAGCACACTGCGGTGAATACGTTCCCGGGCCTTGTACACACCGCCCGTCACACCACGAAAGTTTGCAACACCCGAAGCCGGTGGGGTAACCGTAAGGAGCCAGCCGTCGAAGGTGGGGTAGATGATTGGGGTGAAGTCGTAACAAGGTAGCCGTATCGGAAGGTGCGGCTGGATCACCTCCTTTCTAGGGAGAACTGATTCAGACTAGATCTGAATCTACTCCAAGGTCGGTACTTAGAGTCAAGCAGGGTAACCTGGACTGACTCTCAAGTATGGTGAGTTTAGCAATTGATTTCTTGTTGTTTGGTTTTGAGTGACCGTGGGGGTATAGCTCAGCTGGGAGGGCATCGGAACGGTAAAACCACCCGCAAAGCGAAATCATCCACAGACAATGACAAACACGGCAAAACCGCATGAATACAGGGTCTTGCCACATACGGGGGTATAGCTCAGCTGGGAGAGCGCTTGAATGGCATTCAAGAGGTCAGCGGTTCGATCCCGCTTATCTCCACCAACAACGATAAACCACAAGGCCAAATAACCTTGTGGTTTTTTCATACCTTAATGCAATTAAGATTGGACACTTGATATAACAAAATGTAGCTCAGCTGGGAGCGCAAGCTGTGCTTAAAGCAGGCCCCGATAAAGAGCAAAAAATTCGGTCAAAAATTTTCGCCTATCCTTTCACCGGAAATTTTTGACATCGCGATTAAAAATCGCAACGCGGAGGTCAAGAGTTCGCTCCTCTCCGTCTCCACCACATCATCAACAATGGTTGATACAATAAAACCCACTTCATTACGAGGTGGGTTTTGTTGTATCTATGGCCGAAAGTGCCTGTATTACTGGGATCTTAGGCGTTTTGCGCTTTGCTTTATGCTTGTCGCTCGGTTCATTGCCGGGCGATTTTTTGCGTTTTTTAGAAACTCTACTGGAGGCCATCGCCTGAGTTTGCATATTAGAATGTTACATACTCCCAAGAAAGCAGGGAGAACAATAGATAAAATTATTAACAGCATAATCGAAATTATGATAAATCGCAGAGACCAAAGGCACAATGGAAAGTTTGAACCTACGTCCCATCGAGCAAGCCAAAATAGCCTGCGCCAAGCGGCTGTTCAATGAAATTTCCACAGATGACGTGGTTTATCATGATGTGGACAGCTACCAGAGCCTGCTTGATATCATGGAGAAGCTGTAACTCCACATTCTATAACGCGAATGCATTACATATGAATGACGTGTTGCCGGTAAATAATTAAACAAACACGTTATCACGGTGCAATTTGAACGGAGGCATTAGTTATAGAAAATCTCCCACCCCTTTGATTCTGCAATTTTTTTCATTGCATTTGACGGCTGAACAACAACTGCTTTATCGGCAAATTCTAGTAGAGGAATATCAGATTCACTATCTGCATATGCCCAAATTGATTCTCCGCTAGCATCATTTTCCTTTATCCAAAGTTTCAACCTATTTACTTTATCAACTCCATGGTTTATTCTACCGATTTCACCTGTACAGAGCCCTCTTTCATCATAAAGTAATGATGTTCCAATCGCATCTGCTCGCATATCCAGCTGTCGAATAAATTCTTCAAGAAATGGCTGCAAAGCCCCTGATAGAATGATCACGCGGTCTCCATTTTCCAAATGTTTAGTTATCCTTGAAACCAAATCATAATTAATACTCTGACGCCCGGTATTGGCTATGGACTCAAAAAAAGTATGCATCTCGTCCATATTTTTCCCTTTCATTTGGTAAAAAAATGATTTTAGTAAAACAACACGATAATCCACTTTATTTCCTCTCGTCCTGTTTACAGAACCGTTTAAAAAATTCATGACTATTAAAACCCATTGTTTTAAAGTGAATGCTTTTCTCCCAGCTTTAAGCATAGCCATAACTGAATTATGTTGATATAAAGTTCCATCAAAATCTACAGTTACGATTGACATATTTGACCTCCTTTTAAGTATTTAAGAAGAATTTATTTTGTCAATTTGAGCCACTTTTTGGTATTTCTAACTGATCTGCAAACCCGTCTTTCGCCCACCTTGTATTCCTGAATTTGGTTTGCCAATCGGCAATGTAACCAGTCGCCAAATACACTTTATGGATATTGTTATAAGTGTAAATGTGATGTTTCATCTGTTGCGATTATTCATTGCTATATTATAGCATAGATAGCGTCTTGAACTCAGTTTACATTTATTACTTTGAGAAGTCAACGATATTTCGGACAATATGCTAAGCACTACATGGTAAAGCCCGCTTGTTCCAGGCGTTCAGGAATTGGATCGGGCTGAGGTAGCCCAGCCGTTTCTGAACCCTGCGCCTGTTATAAAACACCTCAATATATTCAAATATGGCCTGCCGCGCGGTTTCGCGGGTAGGATAGAACCGCCAGTGCACGATCTCCTTTTTCAGGATCGAAAAGAAGCTCTCGCTCCAGGCGTTGTCGCCCGGTTTGCCTACGTTGGAAAAACTCTGATTCCAGCCATAACCGGCCACTTGCGCCATTACCTCGGCTGATGTGTACTGATGTGTATTGGCTGCCACGCTCGCTGTGGAAGATCACGCCCGCAGGCAAACGCCAGCGATCCTGAGCGGCTCTCAACGTTTTCAGGACAAGCTCCTTTTTCATGTTCTCCGCCTGACAGGAAGCCAGAACGGTATTGCTGTAGACGTCGCGGATCTGGCAAAGGTAGTCAAAGCCTTCGCCGGTTCGGATATAACTGATGTCGCTGGACAAAACCTGAAGCGGCCTTTCTATTTCAAGCCCCTTCGTCAGGTTCTCATACCTGGCTCCGCGCGCTTTTCTGCTGTCTGTCAAAGACCGCTGTCTGCGACGCAGGTGGTAGGATTTCAGGCCTTCGTGCGACATGATGCGCTTTACGACCGGGTAGGATGCCGAATCCCCGTTGCGCCTGAGAATACCGCAGATACGGTCGGCCCCATAGACGCCTTGACCTTCATTAAAAACAGATACGACCTTCTCACGCAATTCGTCGCCGGACGCCTGCCGCCGCTTTCGGTCGTGAAGTCAGGTGTAAAATCCGGATGTGGAAACGCCAAGTTTTTCGGCCCACTTCGCCTTGGCGTATTTGGTTTCGTTTTTCATCAGGTCATAAAAATCCGTCACTTCTGATTTTTTGCGAAGAAGGCCGACGCTTTTTTTAATATGTAATTTTCCTCTTCCAATTCCGCTATCCTTCTGCGAAGCTCGCCCAGCTCGTCCTGCTGCGCAGCCATCTGAGTTTTCTCTCCGTCAGGCGTGTATTTCTTTCGCCAGCGGTAGATCATGTTGCTCGTGACCCCGAGGCTCTCGGCCACCGCTGTGACCGGACGTTCGCTGCTGCAGCTCATTCGCACCGCACGCTTTTTGAATTCTTCATCGTATTTCTTTCGATTTTTGGACATTTCGATAAGCTCCTTTTCTTCAGGTGTATCTTATCATACTGTCCGAAATTTTAACATGGACCCTTTTTCTCAGCAAATGGTCTGCAGATATTACATGCCGCTCGCGAACCAACATTTACTATGCGGACTTCATCAAAGACCTCTTTCATCTCATCCTGAGCCTTTTTTATGAAATTAAAGTAATCTCCACCTTCTAACCATTCGGCAATATTCACTAAAAGTGATCTTTTCTCATTATAGTCATTAATTATGACAAAATGTCTTGTAATTCTGCTCATCTCTGCATACATTGTTTTTCTATCATCTTCTTTTAAACCATGCGGAACCGCACGTACGGTGGTGTGAGAGGACGGGAGTTAACCACCCCCTCCTACTCGATTTTCAGACAGAATTAAGGAAGAAGGTATCCTATGGACAGAGAAAAATATTTTGCCGAGCTTTACCGCATCCTCGCCAACGAAGGAATAGAAACCACGCCCGCCAAAAACGGCAGGCTTCCCGTTCTGCTGAACGGCCAGCCGGCCTTCCGGGTCGAGGCCCCCGGTTTTCTATGCAAGGCCCCCGGCGATCTTAATACTCCCGAGGCAAACGATCTGTATGACCGTACAGCGCCTATTGCCGACATGGTCAGAGAATACATGACGGCGATGGAACTGGCGCCTATCCTCCACGCAAAAAGTCTGGACGAGGATTACCGGCTGCTGGCCGACTTTAATGGGTATGTACTCGCCGGACTGGAAATGGAGAAAAACTATGGGTACAAGTTTGTAACCTGGGAACGAGACTACGATAGAACCGGCGTTGGCCTCGGCCACTATTTCATCAACAAATATACCTCCGCCAAAGAGGACTTCGCCGTCCGCTCCGGATTGATACCTGAAAAGAAATTGTTTTCGCCGGAACAATTCTCCGAGATGTACAAATGCATCAAGGGAATGCTGGAGGGCGGCTATGAACTGACCTATGACAGCGAAAAAAAGCTGGGAGAGATCAGAGAGCAGATCGAGTGCATCGTTCCTGATGTGGAGGAACGAATCGCCCAGGCGCAGGGTCAGGCGCCACAAATGAATATGTAAGCGCTTATTCAATATAAAAGCGGCGGGGTCTGCAGCCACCAAAACGGCTGCAAAGACTCCGCTGCTTTTTTGCGTTTAAAACAAAATGAAAGGAAAAAACGCCATGTCCAGACACTTTATGTGTAACACCAGGCTTGCCGGAATCGAACAGATGCTGCTGCTTCCTCCTAACTTTTCACCCAGGAGCAGCGGCTTCCAGATCGGTAATTCCAGATATTCCGCCGATGACGTCGACTGCCGTTATTGCACGGACTACAAAAAAAAGAAATGTAAATCCAAGCACTGTTCATGGCTCAAGGAGCGCATTGAGGCTGGAGCAGTGACCTATTATGATCTCGTCATCGAGTGTTTTGCCCATCTGAAAAATCCCCGCGCCAAAACTCGAATCCACCTTGCCGCCGCCGACTTCCACGGACAACTGTATCAGGCCGGCATATGGAACGACTTGCTTGGGTATGGCGGCAGTTCATGCAGGATGTAATCCGCAAGCCTCCGATATTCATTGCAGATCTGCATCTGCTCACCGCTGACGCCGAACTGTGGAAAGCCGTAGCAGGAGCTATAACAGAAAACGATATTGACTTTACAAAGGTCAAGCTCCGCGGCATCAGCACGAACAACTACATCCTGTACCAAACCGCCAAAAGTGTCTACACCAACGAGAAACGGATCACGGCCGCCGACCTTGCCGATGAGAGCATCGTGAGCGATGAGCTGCTGAAGGTCATCATAGGCGCTATGATTATCGCCCGTTCTGGCTATGCCAGTTATTCGCTGGAGCATTGAAAAAGGAGGATCGAAAAATGATAAGACGCGGATTCTCGAAAAAACAAGTCATGGATATGGGCTTCCCCATGAAGGAATACGATTTCCCGGAGGGGGCGGGCAGCTTCACCGGCACGCTTGTCATGAAAAAATGGAACAGTAATCGCGCGCTCATTTGTTACTTTGATACCGACGACGGAAGGAAGCTCAAACTATGCGTTTGGTATAAGTACGACGCTGATAAAGCCTACCGGCCGCAAAAATCCGATCTCGACATTTCCTATGTTGAGCTTGACTCCCGACTCTTTGTCGAGTATGAAACGATGAAATCCGGAAAAACGCGGTGGGTCGACGCAAAATTGCTGGAGGTGACACAATGATCCAAACTATCTTAGCGAATCATCAGCGGCCCGACCTGTCGCCTGTCGCCGTGTGCTTCCCCATAGCGGATTATGCAGGAATCTATGAAAACCTCCAAGCCATCGGTATCGGACACATTGCCATACATGATTGCTTTGTCAAGGAGCTTAGCGGAGATTATTCCATCCTCAAACGATTGGAAGAAACCGAAATCAATGTGGATGAACTGGACTATCTCGCCAAACGGCTGGAGAGCTTTGACAAATATGAACTTGCCCAATTCCAGGGCGCCGCCGTCAGCCAGGACTTTTCCAATATGACGGATCTCATCAACCTGACCTTTTGTTGCCAGAGTGTAACGGTCGTTCAGGGTTTTACAGATCTGGCTGCTGTTGGCCGAAAGCACCACATGAACCTTCACGGCGGGCTGACCGAGGATGATCTAAGAACCGTGGACTTCCACAAAACAGCTCTCTCCCTTCTGCTGAATGAAGAAGGGACCATCATGCCTTACGGTGTGGTCTACGAAAACGGCATGGAGCTGGAGCTTTACTATGACGGGCTGTATTTCCCTGATTATCGGTATAGCGGCGATACTCTGCTGACCGTGGCGGTTACAGACCGAAGCCTCCCGGAAGATACCAAGGATATTGCATGGCTGTACCTGCCGGTAGAGGACTGCCAGATTGAACGCGCCTTGATGCGCGCGGGAATCCAGAACGAGGATGTGCGTCTGCAGTATGATGGCAGCGAGCTGCCCGCCGCGCTGATTGACCTGATGGATACAGAAGAAAACCTCTATGAGCTAAACAGGCTGTGCGCCAGCTTTCAGGATTTGGACGACGGCTGCCGCCAGAAAACGGAAGCGGCGCTTCAAATGGCGTCTCCCGCCGATCTCACGCAGGCTCGGAACCTTTTAAGCCAGCTTGACCTTTTCGACTTTGTTCCCGGCGTTTCCTCTCCGGAAGAATATGGCCGGTACATGATCATGGAATCCGGCCACTTCGACTACGACAGCGAGCTGGATGCATACTATGATTTCAAGAAATACGGAGAGCAGCGCATCGCCGGAGAGTACGGTCTGTTTGCCGAAACCGGCTACATCAGCTATCACGGCTTCGTATCCATTGACGAGGTCATGGCGGGAGTTGAAACCGAGCGCATGAATATGACAATGGGAGAAATGTGAAACACCGACCGCGATAACAAGGATATCCACAATAGCCAATAAGGACTTGAAGCCGGAACCAGATTGTGATTCCGGTTTTTTCATAGTCAAAATTAATAAGAAAGGATTGTAAACCAATGAAGCAAAAAGGGAAACGCATTGGAATCCTCGCCCTGGTTCTCCTTTTTCTGGTGTGCGGCGTGATCTATACGGCATATCGCCTGCATCCGGAAAACTTCGTCCGGCAGGATGAAATCATCACCCGCGGCGAGTTCGCCGCCGACCTGTCAAAAGAACTGGAGATGGATACCGGGAACGCGGAAAAAGTTCCGCCCAGTTTTTCCGACATCGACGGGCATTGGGCAGAGAGGTACATCGAGGCCCTGATCGACGCCGGCATCCTCGATTCCGCCGATTATCCTGACGGGTACTTCCGCCCCGACGATCCCATCACCCGCGCGGAGATCATCAAAATGCTCGTGCGGGTCAGCGGAAAGGACGACGAGGCAAAAAATACGCAGGGGCACAGCGGCTATGATGACCAGGATGATATCAAAGACGGCAATAAAGGATATGTCATCGTAGGCCGCGAGGAAGATATCATTGGGGATACGGACGACGGCAAGATCCATCCCAATGACCCGGTGACAAAGGGCGAATCCGACGATCTGATCGACAAGGTCACGCCGGAAAATTCCACACCGACGCCTCCTCCGTCTGCCCCAAGCACTCCGGAGCAGCCGGCGACACCCACTCCGACAAATCCGGCTGAGCCTACACCCACACCTACTCCGGATAATCCGGGCAATGATTCCGGGGGCGGTTCGGGAGGCGGCTCTCACAGCCATCCGAGCGCGCAGGTACAGTTTGACTTTCCCGAAACCGCCTACACCGACAGCAAAATCAAGGTCATGCCCGTGTGGAAGTATATGAGCAACTTTACATGGACGCTGACCAAAACCGCCGTGGACGGCTCACAGCAGCCTGTGGAACTGGCGGACGCCGTCACCGGCACGCTCGGTTTGGAGGGCGGCACGATCCAGTTTAAAGAGGACGGACAGTACACGCTGACCGCAACGGCCAAAAACGCCAGAGGAAAAGAAACCGTGCTGGCCAAACAGATCACGGTCTATCCGGTCATTGACCTGAGCTTTGAGCTTCCGGCAACGACCCATACGGACAAATCGGTTACCCTTACCCTCCCATTAGAAAAGCTCTACGGCCACGACATTGTGTGGACAGCAACTAAGGATGGGGAAACCGTTTCGCCGGCCGACATTCTGGACGGCACACTTGAAAATGGAGGCGGCACCTTTGCATTCAAAACCAAGGGGGAGTATTCGCTGACGGCTTCTATCACCGATGAAGCTGGACGCATCTTTACCCATACGGAAAATACGAAGGTCTATCCTGTGGCGGCAATCGCGTTTTCTCTTCCCGCCGCTGCTCACACCGATACGACTCTTGAGGTCGTCACGGCTCTGACCGAAGCCGATGGGCTGACCGTCGACTGGAGCCTGATCAAAAACGGCGAGGCGGCTGCTCTTACGGACGCTGTCGAGGGCACGCTGGAAAATCAGGGCGGGAAGATCCGGTTCCTGGATAAGGGCGTGTATACGCTCACCGGTACATTAACCGATGAAACCGGCAGCGCCTTTGAAGCCTCTCAGACCGTCACCGTCTATCCGATAGGCTCCATCGGCTTCTACGCACCTGAAATCACCCACACCGATAAAATAATCCAGGTGAAAACCAGCTTTGAAAACCTTGGCGACGCTGCCATTCAGTGGTCGCTCACCGAAGACGGAGAAGCCGTCGCCCTTTCCGACGCTGTTCAAGGCGAGCTGACAAATCAGGGTGGCAACATCCGTTTCCTTGAAAAAGGCGAATATGTCCTGAAAGCGGCCTTCACCGACCCCGCGGATAGAACCTATAGTTACACCGCGCCGGTCAAGGTGTATCCGGTTCCAAGTATCTCATATACGCTGCCGGAAACCGCCTACACCGACACCACTGTCACCGTGGCTCCGGAAACCTCGGAGCTGGACGGCCTTACGGTGGAGTGGATGTTGGAAAACGGCTTCGGGTTTCAGGATCTTGGGACATATATCGAGGGCACGCTGGACAACAGCGGCGGCGCTATTCGCTTCAAACATGCCGGCACCTATGAACTGATCGCCCGAATCACCGATGAAACAGGGCGGGTATTCCTGTTCGAGAATGGCGGGAAAATCGAAGTCCTGCCGGTACTGAATATCTCCTTTGAACTTCCCGAAGCGACCCACACCGACCGAACCATCAACCTGCGGACCCGCGGCAATAATAACGTGCTGCCGGTGAACTGGAGTCTCACGAAGGACGGAGAACCCGTCAGTCTTGCCGACGCTGTCGAGGGAAACCTCAACGCCTTCGGCGGAGATATCCGCTTTAAGGATGCCGGAGATTACACCCTTACCGCCGCCATGAGCGACGCGTTGGGCAGGGTATTCTCTTACTCGGCGTCGACCACGGTCTGCCCGATCCCGGTAGTAGCACTCAGTACGCCGCAGGTCTGGTATGCAGGTGAATCCGGAACGGTCGGCGTCAGCGGCACGGATCTGGAAAACCTCGCCGCGGACTGGACAGTCGTGACTGATGACAGAGGCGCTGAACCGTATTCAAATTACGCATCCGGCGTCCTTACAGAATCGGGCGGTACAATTACCTTCCCGGTAAAAGGACAGTACGCGCTGATTTTGACCATGACGGACCCCACCGGCCGCACCTTTACCGAGAGCCGGAGCTTTACAATATCACCCATCCCGACCATGAGCATCAACATCCCACCGCTGACCTACAGCGGAGAACCTATGGCAGTCACCGCCTATGGCAATGAACTTGACGGAGCGAGCTTCAATTGGCTTATCTCTGTCGATGGCGGCCAGCCCAAGCCCTATTCCCAATATGCCACGGGCACTTTAGGCGCGGGCGGCGGCTCACTGGCAATCGGCACGGACAGAACCATTGCAGTGAAGCTGTTTGCCGAAGTGACGGATGTAAACGGCAGAAAATTCACCTTTGAATCCAATGCCGCGACGGTCAAACCGATTGCTCAATTCCCATTCAGTGTGCCATCCTCCGCTCACATCGGCTCCGGCTTTAACGTATCCCTGCCGGCCGTGTCCGGACTGGAGGGCCGAAACCTCACATGGTCGCTGACCAAAGGCGGAAGCCCGGCATCCTATACAGGAAGTCTCTCAAACAGCGGCGGCAGCATTGCCGTCAACGCAATCGGCAACTATGTCCTGACCGCCAGCACGACCGACAGCGCCGGCCGGACGTTCACCTATTCGCAAAGCTTCACCATCACCAACAATGCGCCGTATAAGCCTACCGGAAGCGCGTCGGTCACAAGAACGGCCCAAAACGGCAAACTCCTGGTGAATCTCACGGCCTATGCCTCAGACCCAGATGGCGATACCGTCACTCTGGAATACTCCGGCAACACTGCGGACAGCTACTATACCGTGGGTACCCATACGGTGTATGTCAGAGCAAAAGACGCATGGGGGCTATATTCCGACTGGGCGGATATCACCTTTACGGTGACAAATTCCGCTCCCACAACGCCGGTGATCACCCGCACCCCGAACGGAAACAGCATCGCCCCCGGCGTTCCGATTACCATCACTGCCGCAAGCACCGACTCTGACGGCGACGCTGTCAGCTACATTTGGGAAGGTCGGCCGGCTCAAACAAGCAGCGCTTATCCCCTCGGAAAAAACGTGGTTCGCGTGAAGGCTATCGATGCCACTGGCGCCGAATCTTCCTGGGCAGCCGTTATTTTCTTCGTATCCGATCCAACCCACGGCGGCGGCATGACGCTCACCGGACCGGAATCTGTCATCCTGGAGCAGGGGATCGCCGGGGCGACCATCATCAATTACACCTTCACAGTGCCCCCTGTTTCCGGCCACAGCGGTCAGGACTTCGGACGTGTGCGTGGTTACAACGTGCTAACGGGCCAGTGGGATCAGCTGGATTACGGCACTACCACAAACGGCATCACCTTCAGCCGATCCTTACCACCGGGTGTGTATTCGCAATTGGAAATGTACTACTATACCAACCATGATTGCATGTATAACAAGAGCAATATCACCTACAGCGTGGAGTTCTATTTCGAGTAACTCGACTCAGCTTCGCGCTTCTGAAAGAGATCAATCCCTGCGTTCTTCACTGAACGCAGGGAAATCTTTTTGAAAGGAAGAAAATGAATGCTTAAGCTTCACCTTACCCGCGCCGACGATTATGAGGGCGTCTACCTGCAACTCCCGCCAACTCCGGCTGAAATCGGCGAGGTGTGGTCCTGGCTGGATGAAATTAGCACCGATGTGTCCTCCACCCGAATCGTCGGCGCGATCAGCGATGTCAGGAATATCGGCCGCTACCTGAAAAACGCGGACGTGAACGCCCCCGGACAGATGAAAAAGCTGAACCGTATCGCGGAGATTACCGACACGCTGGACCGTGACGGGTGTCGGCTGTTTGAGGGCGCGCTGGATGCCGAGTCCGTTAACGGCCTGGACGATGTGATCACCATTGGAGAACGGCTGGAGCAGTACCTGTACATTCCCCACGTTACCACAGACCGGGAACTTGGCATTTTCCTCGTCAATTCCGGCGTGATGCCCTTTGACGAGAATGTTCAGCCGTATCTGGATTACGCCCGGGTCGGCATTGAATATTACGCCAATCACGGCGGCGCTTACACGGCCGGAGGCTATGTACTCAGGCGGGACAGCGCGGAGCAGGCTCTGCAGGATATCGTCGATGCCCGGATTAACCGGCAGGAGCTTGGTGGTATGGAAATGGGATAAGCTCGGCCTGCCTTTCGCCGAGGGGCAGGTCTTTTCGATTCATATAGAACGCATGAGGTGAAACGTGGAAACGGATTTGACAAAACGGATTAAGGCTCTGACCCATTATTACCGGCCAAAGCTGAATACTGAAAAGAGAACCATTCGGTGGGCAGATGAAGTGTGGACTCCCACGGGAATAGTGGACAGCATCCGGTTTGAGGACTATTACGCAGATGAGGAATACCTCTGCAGGCTTCTGGACGCGGCACGGTTTTCCGAGACAGATCAACGCACGACCGCGTACATGCACCAACCCGGAAAGTGCTTCCGCAACGGCGGTACGGATAAAAATGATCAGAAATGCCACGGTTGCGTATTACGATGCCATAACTGGAAGGTGGGCATGATGGTCACCTGCTTCGAGGTCAAAATTACCTACTCCGATTTCAAAGGTGTAAACGGCCACAACTTCCACGGAAATGAAAACTACTACTGCGTACCGAAGTCCCTTGCACCCAAAATCGCCGACGAGATACCAGCCGACATCGGAATCTTGGCGTATTTCGAGGGCGACCGCCAGTTTGGTCTCAGGCAGTTCAAACCGTCAGGATGGCGCGATGTAACCGACGGGACCAAAGTACATCTGATTTATAACGCGATGAAAAAATGGTGCGACGGTGCGGTCTTTGTTTAAGCTCCCCTGTGCAATTACAAGCCGGGTACTGGTATAAATTTATGGTATAGCTATTCCGGTCTCTTCGTGGTATCTTGTGTACTTGACAAATTTGGAAAGGAGATAATGTCCCATGAGCGTAAATGCCAGAGAAGAACAATATGAGCATGTGGAGCTGTTCGGAAAGCCCGCGCTTTTCACCAATTCCCGCATTGACCGGGATACGGTACCAAAAGGCTTTTATTGTTACGACCTCCGAGGCTCGGATTATGATCCCGGCAGACCGGTAACGGTTGAAAGCCATGTCGCCATTAACCATGCCGGAGCCATTCTCACACCGGAGCCGGTCACCATTCCCAAGGAAGGCTTCCGCCGACTGCGCGGAAAGCTGAATTTTCTTGGCGAATGCCTGACCTTGCCGGACTTCTGTGAGGAACATGGCCTTGACCTCGCACCTGATAACCGCAAATTCATCCTGCGCCCCGCCTCTCCCGATGAGGCGGGGCTTTTCTATTCCCAAGACAAGAAGGACGCGGAGATTGGCACGGTCGGGCATCTGCGGGCGGACTTCGGCCACGGAGGTAATGAGTTCTGGCATACCTGGTGGCCGCACAACGGTGATGAGCTGAACACGCCGGAATTCAAAGTGGAGCTTCAGGAATTTGTGGATGAGCTGCGCAAAAGCGGTCCGCTGAGAAGCCTCTCGTCTATGTCCGGATACTGCTGCGACCACAACGCCGGCAAACTGGATGACGGCTCAAGCGGCGGCTACGGGTATATCGCAGAGAGCGAAAACTATCGCTACTGTCTGCGCTGTACGCCGATTCAGGGCGACTATAACGCCTATCTATATATTTACGACAAACGGCAGCAGGAACTGAGAATGAAGAACGAGGCTCCAAAGCAGGATTATGGACTCACGGCGGCCGGAAAGCAGCAACTCCAAAACGCCGCGGACGGCACGTTGCCACACAGCTATAGCTGGTTTGTGTTTCAGGATTATAACTTGCCCGACGAAAAACTCACGGGCGACCTCACGCTGTCGGAAGCCATCCGACTGTATAACGAAACGGACAGCGGCAACAAGCGGCTGGGCGTGACCAAAGATGAGATTGCCACCGTGGACTTTGTCATCACGCTGGATGGAAAGCAGCAATTCACGGACGATTACACACACCTTGCCAGTTTTTCCAGCGACGCGGCAATTGCCGAGGCGGTTGAAACGCTGAGACATGAAATTGCGGAACAGACGCCTGATCAGGGCATGACGATGGGAGGCATGCAGCTTGGATAAGCTGATGGAACTGGAATTTGGCTGCTCCGGTTCATTGGAAACCAGCGCGTACATGGCTTTCAGGATGGCCAGATGCTGTAAAGCAGGAGGAAACGATGAATACAATTGATTTCGATATTTGGGAACCCAATCCCGAAAAACCGGGCACCGTCCGGCGTGTCGGCCAGCGCACGGCGCAGGAGGTTTTTGCAGAGCTTCAGCACCGGCTTGAAAGCACCGGCTATCTGCCAGACGAATACTTTTTGATGGACGGCGAATGGAGAAACGGCAAGGAAATACCCGAAGACGCCAATTTTTTCTGTACCGTTGACTACGGCGGCAGCGAGGGCGTCTATCTGGATATTTATTTCAAATGGTACGATCAACAGCAGGAAAAACAGATAACAAAGAGCTTTGCTACCGGCAAAACCCTTGGGGATACCGGCAGCGACCTTGACCGCATGTACCTCATCGCTTCCGCTGTTACAAAGGCGTTCAACGGTGACGGCGGCACCTATGCCCGATATATCCGGCTTGGAGAAGCGAAAAGTCCCAACGGCATGGTCATGCACCTGAACCGGGAGGAACAGCGGTTGTTGATTGATAGCCTTGTAGAACACCGCAGCAAACTGCAGCAGGAATTCGTCGGTGTGGAACAGCTTCTGCGCCGTGTGACAGGCAGCATTACCGAGTTTGTCAACGAGGTTGGCGAACGTCCGCTGAAAATCAGCGACTATGACATGGCGATGCTGGCCATTGAAGACGGTAACCTGCCGGCATTTCAGACGGTGTACCCAAAAGTGCCGGATAAAGCCGCCGATTTGCTGCTCCTTGCGGCAGGCAGGCCGGGCGCGGTCGGCAGAAAGATGACGATGCTTCTGCTCACCGATGCAAAAGAGCTGACCGGTGGGCAATACCTCAAAGCGAGCAAACGCGCCGTCGATACAGGTGAAGTTGAAAAGGTGCGGCTGTTTTACGAACAGGCCGAACACTGCGTCGCCGATCTCCCCAAGACGTATTATGGCGATGTGATCATCTATTCCTATGGCGAAAAAAATTATATCGCCAAGGCACTGCTGAAGCAGGCTACCCCCGAGCAAATCGGCGGCGCCTCCCCCCGGCTGCTCCATCAGGTAGCCTTGCGGGACGATTATATAACGGCCTCGGAGCTGGTGAAGAAAGGAATTCACGCAGATGAGGCCGCTGCCGATGTGATTCGCGCCTTCCAACGGAGTCCCTGGGCGGTCACGCATCTGCTGGAGCAGGGCATGGAAATTGAAGCCCATAATTACGGGGCGCTCCACGCCTGTATTAACACCGGCAACACAGAAGCGGCACAAATGCTTCTGGAGCGCGGCATGGACTTCGGTCATTATATCGAGTGGACTAACAGCCAGAATCGTCCCATCCAAAACAATGAGGCGTTTGACGCAGTGCATGAGCACTGGAAACAAAATATGGACAGCCCTGATTCAGAACAGCAGCAGTCAGGAATCCAACAGATAGGAGGCATGTAGCATGAACCAGCATCTAAAATGGGCGGAATTTATGCGGGAGCAGTACCCGCCCGGTACCCGCATCCGGCTCACCGAGATGAAAGACCCCTATGCCCCTGTGCCCCCCGGCACCGAGGGAACCCTCGACCATATCGACGATGCGTGCCAGATTCATATGAATTGGGATAACGGACGCACCCTCGCCCTCATCCCCGGCCTGGACCGCTTCTCGGTCATTCCGCAGCCGCTTCAAACGCTCAAGTTGTATATGCCGCTCACCGTTACGGCCTACGAGCGCAACAGATGGGGCGATCTGGAAAATGAGGCCGTCGAGCTTGACCGTTATGACGTTCTTGCGCATAAGGACAGCATTCTCGCCGCCATTGTTAAAGAGCGAATGCCGGATGAAGCTGAGCGCGGGCTCATGAAATATTACCATGAGGATGACAGCGTATGCCGCAAAGTACAGTCCTTTGTTTTCACGGTGGAACAGGTTCAGAATAAGCTGATGGGCGTGGCCGAGTGCCGGGTTCAGAGCAAACTGACCGATCAGGAGCTGGAGCAGCTTAAGGAATATATTTCCGGGCAGGCATCTGACGGCTTTGGAGAGGGTTTTGAGCAGAGGGGCATTAAAACCACGGACGGCGAGATCAATGTCAGTCTCTGGAGCAGCGATAAAAGCTGGAGCATCAGGACAAAGGATGAACTGGAGCAGAGCCAGCAGATGGGAGGGATGACGCTTGAATAAGGACAGAGAAAACAACAGCCTGCCACAAAAATGCTATGCTGTTCTCTCTTTCGACGGCAGACTCGTCACTATCACCCAAGGTACGACTGGCTTTTTCCGGTCGCCTCTGGATCAAGGCGACCGATCCCGAAACCGCGCCATCGCGGATAAGGAAAACAAGGAGCTTGGCGGCGTCACGCCGGAGCAGGAAAACGCAATGATTACCGGAGCCATATTTGGCTGGGAGTTTGCGGGCATGACGGCCGGCAGCCCCGCGAAACCGGACAGAATCTTTGAACTGGAAATCAGCCGTCCCTGTTCGTTTGGAGCCAATACATCGGCGACGCTTACGCTCCCCGCCACCCCCTATGAGATACTGGACGCGTTGGATAAGGCCCGCGTAATCGATGAGCGCGTCATCTACTCTATGGAAATCACGAGCTGCAAGTTGGACTATTTGCCGCAGTTTCTCAGCCCAAGCACCAATCTATATGAATTAAACCATCTTGCCCAGCGGCTGGCGGCGCTCAGCGAGTGGGAGCTGGACTGCTTCGAGGGAATGGTCATGATGGACACCGTTCACACCGATTACGCTCCCATCGCCGTGGAGCGGCTCATCAACATGACCCACAGCACAGCCGACTGCCAGGTCGTATATGAAGCTCACGATAACGAGTCCCTCGGTAAGTTTTATGAGGAAAACGGCTTTGTTCCCGAACTGGAAACCCTGCCGGAAAAAGTCTTCCCATGGCTGGACTATGGCAAGATCGGCAAAGAGATGCACGACGGAGAGGGCGGAGTATTTACCCCGAGCGGTTATGTGGTGCAAAACGGCGAAATCGCGCAGACATACCAAAGCGGTGACGCGATCCTTACTGAAAAGCCGGATTACACAGTACTTCTCCATGTCACGAAACGATTCTTTGAAGCGCCCGGCGACGATCAGCAGTTATCTGCTGTAATGGAGTTTCCTGCTTCCGAGACAGCTCTGCAAATGGCGATGAGTGAGGTGGATGCAATTGTGCCGGAGGAATGCGGCTTTATTGCCGTGGACTGCATTGTCCCTCGTCTGACTGAAAAAATAACTGATGCGTTGGAGTATGGGAATCTGGATACGGTTCGGGATCTGTCTGCTCAGCTCCAAAGGCTCAACGACGAGGGCGGCATCCCGGCATATAAGGCGATGTTGGAGTCAGCCCCCAAGGATATCGCGCTGGAGGACGCGCTCGATCTTGCTTATCAAGCCGGCGAGTTCCGACTCCTGCGTGAAATCGCCTCTCCGGAGGATTACGCGAAAGCGGAGCTTGCCAAATGCACCATTCCCCTTAAGGCGGAATTGCTGAGCCAGAACTTCTACCGCTACGGAGAGAAGCTGATGGAGCGGAATAAGGCAGTCAGTACTGATTACGGCATTCTCTTCTCTCCCAGCGGTCAAACAGTGGAGCAATGCCTCGTGCGTCCCGGCCGGCATATGGAGATGGGAGGCCAGGCATGAGCAACGAAGATTTGCAGGCCGCCTATATCAAAAAGCTAAACGCTATACTTCCAACGGTGGACTTTGCAAAGCTGGACCGATCCTGCAACACCAAAAACGATGGATACGCTAAAGAAATCCTGAAGCAAATGCACGATCTTTTCGTGAAAGTCTACCACACAGATAACCTCGACAGCGGTTATGAGTTTGTCGACATGCCTGCCGTTATTCGGGGACAAAACACAAAACACATCGGGCTTGGGATCGTAACGCTCGACCTGCAATCCTCCGGCGAGCATTACGGCACCTTCTTTTTTCGCCGAGAGGTATTATCGATGACGGCTCTGAGGAAATGAAGTCCGCCGACTCCAAATATCTCTCGGATGTCTATATCCCTTATGATTACTGGTACACCGTATATATTGAACGGGACCATCATGTGGATCTCGACCATGTCCCCGAAAAGGTGGCCCAAATGATTGATTACTGCTATCCGGATCAGCCGGAATTGGAGAAGCACTCCGACGATCCCGACCAAAACATGAAAATGAGGTGAAACAGTATGGAAGATTATCCGTACCCTTATCCCTGGAAAGAGCTTTCCGGCACGCCGGAGGAAATGGCATTCCTCGACAGGCGGTTTGTGGAAATGTCGGTCAGAGAGGGATATCTGCTGGAGGGCGCTGCGAGGCTCCAGTCAATCGACAATGCCGCCGACCTCATCAATCTCACCGAGCAGCTCGACAACTTTGAATTTTTCTACTCGGCAATGGAAGACAGAACCCTCGGCCACTACTATGCAAAATACCGAGAGGCAGCCTCTGCCGATCAGATGCCCTATCTCGATCTTAAACGATGGGGCGTTGACCTGCGAGAGCGGCACGGCGGCGTATTTGTATCAGGCGGCTATGTGGAGCAAACCAGCCCCTGCCGCCAGATATATAACGGCGAAAACCTCAGCCAGATGACAGGCGGCTGGAGCGTGAAGCTGAAGCTTGCATCCGAACACTGTCCCGAGGGCGTGTGGGTGAAGCTCCCCGATCATGAAATCCACACCGGCGAGCCGGATGAGCTTGCGGTCGCGCTGGGCGAGTTGGTCACGCTGGAATTCAACAAGCTGGGCAACGTGGATCTGCTGGAGGCAAAGTGCTGTCTTGACAATATCACCGATCTCGCGGAACAGTACGACTCTCTTGAACAGCTCATCGAGGACGGCAACAATCTGGGCTATGTTTTGGAGGAATGCGGGCAGGGCATGATCTGCTTCGAGGAACGGTTTCGGGCGGCGATGGAGCTGGAGGGCTGCACCCGACTGGACGAGGCGCTGGACATCACCCAAAACCTCCGGTGTTATGACTTTATCCCTACCGAACAGCATTGGGAAAAGTTCGGGAAGGATCTGGCCCGCAAAAGAAAAATCGTCGATCCCGATACTGCCATAGGGATGTATTTTGATTACGCCGCTTACTGCAAGACCGAGATCAACAGGCTTCGCCTGAAGCCCTGCGCTCACGGCTACATCGCAAGAAACAGTCAGGAATTTATTTGCGAGTTCAGCCGCAGGAATGACCTTGCCCCTAAAAATCCATCCATGGGAATGTAGAAGCCCGGCGAAATCAATCGCCGGGCTTTCGTTTATCTGGACTCGAACAGCTTCATTACCGGAATTTTTAGAGCCTTGGCAATGTCCAGAAGCACCGCAACGCTTGGGACCGCGCGAGCGGTCTCAATTTGTTGGATGTGGTTTCTGCTGTAAGATGTCATTTCCGCAAGCTGCAGTTGCGTGATGCCCTGCTCCTTGCGGTAGTAGAGTATGTTGAGTCCAATTTGAACGTAGTCCTTGTAGTGTTTCGTATCCATATTTACCTTGCCCCCTCACTTAATAGTTTACAAAATAAATCCGAAAATTAAGACAAAGCATAGTCAAGCAAATACATGATAATATATTGCTTTAGCTATCTATAAATGGTATTATACACAGTGAGGTGGAGCATATGCACAGCAACGACTTTGAAAAGGCATTCGGCGATTTTCTTGACCGCAGAGAATACGACCAAGCGGAGAACGCCCTGTTTGCGATGGTTCGCATTGCCTTTATCGCCGGATGGAGGGCAGCGGGAGGCGACCCTCCGCCACCGCAGAAAATATTTCAGATCATACACAAAAAGGATATTGATCCGAATGGCATCGACAGTGATCTGTGCGCTCCAAGCGAAGGAGATGATGAGGATAGCAAAAAATAAACGTGCGTTCTCCTGACAGGAGCTGACGTAATCAGGCAGAGAGGATAAATTCCCCGCCATTTATATTACCCAAAGCAAAAAGATAAACAGGGCCGTTTTCCCAGGAGGACAGCGGCCCTGCTTTTTTGTGCCTTTTTTCGGGAAAACGCCCCGGAAAAAGGAGGCGTTCCAATGCTTCAAGAAGAAATCGCCGGATACCTGAAGGACTTCCATAAAGGCGAAAGCAGGGCAATTACCAGCCGGAAGCTGGAAAGTGCGTTCGATATCCGAGGCCGCGAGCTTCGCGGGATTGTCAACTGTCTGCGCTCGGAGGGCGTCCCCATATGCAGCTTCGAGTATGGCTATTGCTATGCCGCCACCGAGGACGAACTGAATCGAACCATCCGGCAGCTCACAAGCCGTATTAAAAAGATTTCCGAAGCTCAGCGCGGGCTGATCAAGGCGCGCGCCCTCTATTCGGATGAAGGGCAGACCCGCCTGCCGCTGGAGGGGGATGGCGCTTTTTGAACAGCTTCATGAGTTGGATCGGCGGAAAGAAAGCCTTACGAGATGTGATCGTTCCGCGTTTTCCGCTCTTTTACGAGCGGTACATCGAGGTGTTTGGCGGTGGGGGCTGGGTACTGTTTCACAAGCCGCCCGGCAATGATTTCGAGGTCTATAACGATTTTAACAGTCTGCTGACAAACCTTTACCGCTGCGTGCGCGACCGACCTTTGGATTTGATCGAAGCCCTACGCTTCGTTCTCAATTCCCGCGAGGATTTTGAGATTACGCGAAATATCCTCGCCACAGACAGTACTGCAGACGATGTACAGCGGGCAGCGTATTTCTATCAGCTCATCCGCTATTCCTACGCCAGCAGTTTGACCAGCTTCGGCAGCCAGCCTCACGACATGTGGTCGAACTTCCCACTCATCGAGCAGGCCCACAGGCGGCTGGCCAGAGTGGTCATTGAGAAAAAGGACTGCGTGAAGCTCATCCGGCAGTATGACCGCCCGGAGAGCTTTTTTTACCTTGACCCACCTTACATCGCAACCGAAAAGTATTACAGCAATATTGGAGAGAACGGCTTCACCGAAATAGACCATATTCGTCTGCGGGACGCGCTAATGAGCATCATGGGAAAATTCCTTATGTCGTATAACGACTGCCCATTTGCGTGGGATCTGTATGACAAGCCGGGCATCCATATTGAGAGAGTCAGCAGGATAAACAACATCAAGCAGCGGTACGATAACGGCTGCTTGTTTGAGGAATTGCTGATAGCCAACTATGATCTGCATGAACGGCAGAGAAATATGCCGGCACAGATAACTCTGTTTGATTGCACTGGAGGTGAATTCATTGACAGAGATTGAAAAGCTCAATAACGCTGTGGAACTGATAGAGTCCGCTACCGGCGGAATGCATCGGCTCGCCACAGGCTCCATCGGGCAGCCGTGCTTCCATCCCGCCGACGACGCATACGTCCATATCGAAACAATACTCCGTCCGGACTGGCATAGCGGAAAGTATGCTATCACTTTTGGCGCTGCCATGCGCCGGTCGGGTGGGCATCTGGACGCCGCGGGGTTGAGTGCCGCAGCAAATGAGATTGGAGCGGTTGCCAAGTTGCTGACCGTGCTGGATAAGGAAAGCATTTCCGTCACGTCGGAGGAACTGCGGCAGTGGTCCGAGGGATTGCGCTCTCAGAATGAACATCAGGAAACAGCACAGGAAAGCGGCTTCACCATGGAGCCGTCATTATGAAGGAGGAAAGCACTCATGAAATTCGTTAAGGAAAATTCCAAGCCGGCCCTGGAAATCCCCGCTGCCATCGTTGAGATGACCGGTCTCTCGGAAACAAAAAAGGCGGAAATCCACGCCCTCGACCACGCGGTGGTCGTACTGGGAGGCCGCATGACGGCCATGGAGATGATCAAAACCGTCGAGGGGCTGAAAAAGCTTGCCGCGCAGCTGACCGAACATCTGGCAAAGGTCTGCGGCCCCTGCCATGACTGTGAGGAATGCGCGGCGGACAATCTTGACGACGGCGACGAAATCCATATCCCTCAGTATCTGCTGGATGAAGCGTCCATCCCGGAGGGCGCCAAGCTCGCCGCCTATGTTGACGGGGACGAGGGAACTGTAACAATCGTGGCGACCGATTACGAGTTCGATCTGAGCGACGTGCCGCAGGAATTTCTGGATGTTTTCATTAATTCCGGCGTCTGCCTTGACGCACTGGAAGAACACCTCATCACGGAGGATATCGTCTATGGAGATTGATGTGTACCTCTACCCATATTCCAGAGAGGAAGCGAAGCGGAACAACGAGCTGGAACTCTGGCGCGAGAGCTACAGGGCAAATGTGGCTTGCAAAAAAGCCATCAAGGAAGCCATTCGGCAGAACTTTGACGGGATGCACCTGAACGCAGACTGCGCCGAGGGCGTGATCGCCGCGTATGGCTTTAAACGTGTAAATTTCGTCCTCGCCAATACCCTGCGGGAACTGAGTGGGGATGGGCGCTTCAGCCAATCCAACAAGGAATGGTCAAAGCAAACCTATATCCCTCCGGATAAGGATCATAAATCCGATTTCATCGTCGGCTCCCATCCCGCCGTGCTGGACGGCTTCATCAACCAATATCGCCGTGTGTATCAGGCGCTGGGGCTGTTTGACCACACCCACTGTGAGCCGGACAAAAATAAGCAGGATTTTGAGGGAAAGGTGCTGGTGCTGTCGCCGGATACGCTCAAGGAGAGCTGCTGGCGGCAGGAGGATCAGCTCTGGCTTGCGACCGGGGGCTTCGGCTGCCGTCCTAACAGCTCCGGCCGGGCAGTGTTTGCCACCTGTCTCAGCGACGGTGAAAAAACCCGCTGGAACCGCAGCCAGTTTGTCGGCGTATTGCGCGACGACGCCATGCCCGAGTGGGCTCGGGAGAAGCTGGCGGAGATCCAGGCTGCAAAACAGGAGCAGACGGACGCTCCCTCGATAGGTGGGATGAATATGACTTAGCGGCAAAGGAGGAATATCGCCATGCGCGGCATAGAGTACAGAAACGGCTGTATCTTCTTCTACGGTAACCCAGCCGGGTACGTCGACAAAGATGCCGCCATCATGGACACCCTGTTTCAAAACGATGAGCTTGCGAAATGGTTAGCGAAAAACAACCTCACGGTTCGCTGGGCGGACGGCGTCTATGAGCGGCTGGCAAACGGCGTTCCGGACATATCGGATGGAAACGCTGTCCCGCTGAAGAACTGCCGCATCTGGCAGCTTAAGCCCGGTTCCGAAACGTGGCGGGACATTGCATCCTTTGGCAAGGCCCTGCCGGAACCCGACATTCAGGATTATACCGTGGCTTATGACGGGCAGCTCAATACAAACGATCTGGAAGTCATCTATGACAGGTTCCACGAAAAGCGTCCGCAGGGCTTTCACGGCCATCCGCTTTCGGTTTCCGACATCGTCGAACTCTACAGTGCGGAGGGAAGCTCCTTTTATTATTTAGACCGCACCCATTTCCGAGAGGTGGAGTTCACGACAGATGACGGACCCGCGCAAGGCATGACCATGAGCCTGTAGCTTCCCGACAGCCAACGCTGTCTTTTTTATTGTCCGAATTTAAATAAGGGAGGAAAAACACAATGGCAAAGAACATGAACGCCGCAGCGCCCGAACAGGCGGATACCGCCGAAAGGACGCAGACCCCGGCATATCCCATGAAGGTGGACGTCAAAATCGGCTCCATCCGTCCGGAGGGCAACGTCCGGGCCTTTGCGTCCATCAACCTCAACGACTGCCTTGCCATTCGCAATGTAAAGGTGATGGACAGCGCCAAGGGGCTGTTCGTCGCCATGCCCAGCTACAAGGCGCGAAATGGCGAGTACAAGGACATCTGCTTCCCTGTCACCAAGGAATTCAGGGAACAGCTGAACCAGGCGGTCGTTGACGCATACCGTCAGGCTCTCGCTCAAAGCCAGAGCCCGAACCAGCAGAAGGCGGCAGATACGCCCCCTTTTGACCAGGCGCCGGAGCAGCGGGCCGGCATGCAGATGGCGGGGCTATAAGCCCCGCCGTCCTCTCTTCAACAACCATACATCAAATTTAACTGGAGGTAATTCTCAATGAAAAAGTTTATTAAGAAGCTCATCAACAAGGCCGTCAGCACGATCACAAGGGTAATCGACAAGATCAGGAATTTGTTCTTCATGACGCGGGTCATCCTCTGTTCCCAGCGCGGAGAAGGCTTCGTAGACACTGCTGTCAAAATTTTGATTTCAGTTGTGGTCGGCGCACTCATCCTCAGCGCCCTTTACGCCCTGTTTGGCGAAACGATCCTGCCGACTCTGCGGGACCGCATTGTGGATATGTTCAATTATGGCAATTAAGCTGCCGCTCCTCCTTCAGGGCGGCTTTTTTACTGCCCTGCTGGTTGCGGCCTGCTTTTGGGATATCCGTAAGAGAACCGTTCCCGACATCCTCTGCCTGCTCATCGCCATAACCGGACTGCTGACTTTTGAGCCGGGAAAACTGTGGGGCATCCTCGCCGGCGTGCCGTTTTTGATTGGCGCTTTGATCCAGAAGGACGGCATGGGCGGCGGGGACATCAAGCTGATGGCAGCGGCAGGGTTCGTGCTGGGACTGCGCCCAAGCATGACCGCCATAGTCGTGGGCTTTTTAGTGCTGTCTCTGTTTTACGGCGTATATGCCATCATCCAAAAGCTGCGCGTGAGGGATATGCCAAGGGCATACCCCCTCGCGCCCTTTTTATCGCTTGGCTGCCTTATGGTCTATTTCATTCACTAAACAAGGAGGAACACATTATGAGATTTTTGAGGAACCGCATGGTGCTTGGCGCGCTCTGCATCGTGCTTTCTTTACTCATCTGCTTTGCGCTTACGCCCCTGTTCAATCAGAGCGTGTCGCAGAAAACAACTATTGTACGGGTGGTCAAAGACGTCAAATCCGGCGACGAGATCACAAAGGACACGGTGCAGACCGTGGAGGTCGGCGGCTACAACCTGCCGGAGGACGTGATCCGTCAGAGTGAAGCCGTGATCGGAAAATACGCCAAGACCGATCTAATCACCGGTGACTACATCCTTTCGGAAAAGATATCCGACATGCCCGCCGCTGAAAACGCCTATCTGTACAGCTTAACCGGCGACAAGCAGGCTATTTCCGTCAGCATAAAAAGCTTCGCGCAGGGGCTATCCGGCAAGCTGATTTCAGGGGATATTGTGTCGGTCATCGCCCCGGATTACCGAAAGCAGGGTTCCACCGTGATCCCCCCGGAGCTTACCTATGTGGAGGTCATCGGCGTAACCGCCAGCACGGGCAACGACACCGATACCGGCGAAAAGACCGAGGATAACGCCGAGGATAACGCCGAGGATAACGCGGACGGGCGTGAGCTTCCCGCCACCGTCACCCTGCTGGTTTCCCCGGAGCAGGCAAAAATCCTCGCGGAGCTGGAATCGGACGGCAAGCTCCATCTTTCCCTCGTCTACAGAGGCGAAAAAGGGAACGCCGCCAAATTTACCGAGCTGCAAGACAAGGTGATCAACGCGCTGTATCCGGTTCCCGCAGCGCAGAACAGCGAACCGACAGACCAGCCGGCAACATCGGACACTCCGATAGCGCAGGATGCTCCTACAGAACCGGACGCTCCCGTACAGGAAACCGGAGGTGAGTAAGGTGCTGAACTTTATGAAAGGGAGCATTTTCTCGCACAGCAAGCCCGTGTCCGCGCCGGAAGAACCGGAACAGGATACGCAGGTGCTGGCGGTATGGGGCAGCCCCGGCAGCGGCAAGACCACGGTCAGCGTGCGGCTTGCCAAGTATCTGTCCGATCAGAAAAAGAACGTGGCGCTGCTCCTTTGCGATATGACCGCCCCCATGCTGCCCTGCGTCTGCCCATCCAGTGATCTGGAGTGCGAACGCTCCCTGGGAAGCATCCTCGCCGCCACCCATGTGACGGACCTGCTCATCAAGCAGAACTGCGTCACCCTCAAAAAGATGAGCTACCTGACGGTCATCGGCATGCTCAAGGGTGAAAACGTATATACCTACCCGCCATACACCCAGGAGCTGGCGACCGAGCTGATCGACCGTCTGCGGGATATCGCCCCGTACATCATCATCGACTGCACCAGCTATATCGCCCATGACATTCTGTCTGCGGTGGCGCTCATGGAAGCCGACTCCGTGCTGCGGCTGGTGAACTGCGATCTCAAATCCATCAGCTATCTCTCCAGCCAGCTCCCGCTCCTGAAGGACCAGAAATGGGACGCGGATAAGCAGTACAGGGTGGCGTCCAATATAAAGCCCAACCAGGCGGGCGAGAACATCGAACAGGTGCTGGGCAACGCGGCGTTTAAGCTCCCGCATTCAAATGAGCTTGAAAACCTCGCGCTCTGCGGGGATTTATTCAAGGATCTTTCCTTCAAGGACAGCCGGGGCTTCCGGAAGGAGATTCAGAAAATAAGCAAGGAGGTGTTCGGCGTATGAGTCGAAACAGACACAGAGATGCGGGACGGCAGCCGGCCCCGGCGCTTCCCCAAACAACCGAAAAGTCAAAAGCGCCGGACATGGCAGGCAATCAGAGCCTGTTTTTTTCATCTTCAAGCGAGCGTGAATTCGGCCCCGTGCTTCGGGAACTGCAGGAGTATATCTCCTCGCATTACGCGGGACTGATCGCGGACGGCGCCACCGGCGACGAGATGAAAGCGCAGACCAAGCGGTATATCGGAAAGTACATTCAGGATAACCGCATCGCGGTCGCCGGCATGACCGAACAGCAGTTGGTGGACGCTATTTATACCGAAATGGCGGAGTTTTCATTCCTGACAAAATACATCTTCGGCAGTGGGATCGAGGAAATCGACGTCAACGCGTGGGATGATGTGGAGGTGCAGTACAGCGACGGTACCACCAAAAAGCTGGACGAACACTTTGAAAGCCCTGAACACGCCGTCAATGTGGTGCGGCGCATGCTCCATGTCAGCGGCATGGTACTGGACAACGCCAGCCCCACCGCGCTGGGGCATCTCTCCAAGAATATCCGCATCGCCGTGCTGAAAGCCCCTGTGGTGGACGAGGATGTGGGGATCGCGGCGAGTATCCGTATCGTCAACCCGCAATCCATGAAAAAAGAGGACTTCATCCGGGGCGGGACCGCGACGGGAGAAATGCTGGACTTTCTGGCGGAGTGCCTGCGGTACGGCGTTTCGACCTGTGTGGCGGGAGCGACCTCATCCGGCAAGACTACGCTGGCGGGCTGGCTTCTGACCACTATTCCCGGCAGCAAGAGAATATTCACGATAGAAAACGGCTCCCGTGAACTGGCGCTGGTGCGCCGGGAGGACAGCAAGGTTGTAAACAGCGTCATTCACACGCTGACCCGCGACAGCGAAAATGAGCGTCAGCGGATCACGCAGACCAGCCTGCTGGATATGTCCCTGCGCTTTAATCCGGATTATGTAGTGGTGGGCGAGATGCGCAGCGCGGAAGCAAACGCGGCCCAGGAAGCCGCGCGCACCGGCATCACCGTACTGACCACCATCCACTCCAACAGCTGTGAGGCAACATGGCGCAGAATGGTCTCACTGTGTAAACGCGCCATCGATATGTCCGACGAAACCCTGATGGACTACGTTACGGAAGCCTATCCTCTGGTTGCGTTCTGCAAGCAGCTTGAAAACAAAGCGCGCCGCGTCATGGAGATCATGGAGTGCGAGATACTGCCTGACGGCACAAGGACCTTCCGTCCGCTGTTCCGGTACCATATCACCGAAAACCACATGGAAAACGGGAAATTCATCATCAGCGGCGGGCACGGTATGGTGCAGGGGATTTCCGAAAGCCTGCAAAGGCGCCTGCTCGAAAACGGCATGCCGCAGACCAGCCTGAAACGTATCCTTTCGATGGGAGGCGTGACCGTATGACTGCCGTTTTGCTTATTGCCTGCGCCGGCATGATTGTCGGCGCTTTTTTGCTGTTTGGGATCTCCCCGCTGGAGTTTACCGATGGGCTGTTCGCTTTCCTGACCCGGAAAAACAAAAGCATCAAGGCGGAGATCAATGAAACGACCCATCGGAAAAAGGCCGGCCTCCTGCGCCGCGAAATCACCGATACGCGGGAAATCCTTAACCTGACCGGCCGGAGCAGCCGTTTTTCCATGGTCTGCGCCGCGTCCTTGCTGCTGTTCGCGGTGGGAGCGAGTCTGGCCATCCTGATGGGCAATGTTTTTCTCGTGCCGGTGCTGGCATTCGGGATGATGTTCCTGCCTTTTTGGGCAATCCGGCTGACGGCGACGCATTACAAAAAGAGCGTAGCCGCCGAGCTGGAAACGGCGCTCTCCATCATCACGACGGCATACCTGCGCAACGAGGATATTCTGACGGCGGTGGAGGAAAGCGCGCAGTACCTGAATCCGCCCGTGCGGGATGTGTTTACGGAATTCCTGGCGCAGACGAAGCTGATTGATCCGGATGTGGAAACAGCCCTTCACGCCATGAAGCCGAAAATACAGAACGAGGTCTTTCATGAATGGATCGACGCGATCTGCTCATGCCAGTATGACCGGAGTCTCAAGACCACCCTTACGCCGATTGTTTCAAAGCTCAGCGACATGCGCATCGTCAACGCGGATCTCGAATATATGGTATCCGAACCGCGCAAGGAATTCATCATGATGGCCCTGATGGTGGTCGGCAACGTGCCGATCATGTATTTCCTCAACAGGGATTGGTACCATACGCTGATGCACACCGTGGTGGGACAGATCATCCTCGCGGTGTGCGGGGCAGCGATTTTTATCTCCACGGCATTTGTGATCCGTCTGACCAAGCCCATTGAATACAGGAGGTGACGGTGATAATGATGCAACTGTTTTTTATCGGAATCCTCCTTGCCGCGGGGCTGTTCTTCATTCTGGCGGACGTGCTGAGGCTTCCGGCCATGAGCGCGGCCAAAGCAATGCTGAGTGTCGGCAAACAGAACAAAAAGGCCGTAAAAACCGTGGAAACCTGGCTGATGTCCGGCACCGTAAAGCTCTCAAAGTATATCCGGATGGACGAGTACAAGCAAAGCCGCATGACGAATATCCTGAAAGCTGCCGGCATCAGCATGACACCCGAGGTCTATTCGGCTTACGCCATTGTCAAGGCCGGAGCCATCCTGCTGATAGCGATACCGTGCTTGGTTATTCTTCCCCTGCTTTCCCCGGTGCTCATCATTCTCGCAATCCTGACCTACTTCAAGGAAACGAAAAGAGCCGACGAACAGCTTCGGGAAAAGAGGGAACAGATCGAGATGGAACTGCCCCGGTTTGTCGCCACAATTGAGCAGACTCTCAAGGCCAGCCGGGACGTGCTGGCGATGATCGAAGCCTATAAGAAGAACGCCGGCCCCGCCTTTGCCCATGAGCTGGACGTGCTGACGGCCGACATGCGCTCCTCTTCTTATGAGGCGGCGCTCACCCGGCTCGAGGCAAGGCTCAACTCGCCCATGCTGTCCGATGTGGTCAGGGGGCTGATCGGCGTTCTCAGAGGCGACGACAGCGCCGTGTATTTTCAGATGCTGGCCCACGATTTCAAAGCATTGGAACTCCAACGGCTGAAAGGCCAGGCACAGAAGATCCCGCCGAGAATCCGGGTGTTCTCCTTTATCATGCTGATGTGCTTTTTATTTACCTATCTTGCCATCATTGCCGTGGAGATTCTCGGCTCACTCGGCAGCATGTTTTAGATTGGAGGTGTCAAAATGAATCCCACAGAAGTAAAGCGGGCGTTTGAGGAAAAGCTGGGCAGGAATTACGCGCAATTCGTCATGTCATGGCTGACCATGCAGTCCACCGAACTCATTGAAAAGGCTGAAGAAATCGCAGCCACAAAGCTGATGGTCGAGCTGCTCCCCGAAACCGCAAGCACGGAGGACATGGAATACCTGCTGCGTTTTACGAACCCTCTGGAAGTGGTTCGGGATAAGTGGATCGAGGAAAACGGCTCGGAAATGGTGCATGACGATGACATGACCCATGCGCTCTGGTCAATTACCGACAAACAGGATGCCGAGCAGGAATACGAGCTGGACAAGGACTTCCTCCCTCCAGAACAGGGGGTGCAAATGTGCTGAAGATCCTCAGAAGCAACCGCGGTGAGGGATACATCGACGTGGCGGTGCTGGTGCTGTGCGTGATGCTGGTCATCGCCGTGGCGGTGAGCGTCCTGCCGGTGTTTGTCACCAAAAACAAGCTGGATACCTATGCCTCGGAGCTGTGCCGGGAAGCCGAAATCGCCGGGCGTGTCGGTACGGAAACGACCCTTCGCGCACAGGTGCTCACCGAACAAACCGGTCTCGATCCCGACATCACTTGGTCGAAAACCGGAAGAATCCAGCTTAATGAGGAATTCACCATAACGGTGACCGCAAGGGCGGATCTCGGGCTGTTCGGCGGCTTCGGGAGCTTCCCCATAACGTTCCAAGCGCGAGCGAGCGGAAAAAGCGAGGTGTACTGGAAGTGACAATTGGAAAATTATGTGCTATACTGAAAGACAAAAAAGGGACTGCCTTTCCGCTCGTCATCGCGGTTACCCTCGCGCTGGTCATAATCTTTTGCGGCATATCCGAATATATCCGGCTGGTCATCATTGCGCAGGGTGTTCGGGACGCGGTGCAATCCGCCGTGATTTCGACAGTAAACGACAGTTACGACAACGTGTATCACGGCGTCCGTGAAGGCTACGCCGGAGCTTATATGCCCTCGGCAAATGACTTTGAGGAAAGCCTGGACTACGGCGACGTCTACGGCCGGCTGGACGAGCTGCTGGGGCTTCAATCCTCCGGCGGCTATCATGTGAAATATGCTGCCGGTGACGCGGTGGAATTCAAGCTCTCCGGACTGTCGGTCGATCTGGACAACATGCCGCTGGCCCCAGGCAGCCCGGACAATGCTCACGGCTTTCTTGCCGACACGACGATCCGGCTGGAGGTTCCCGTGCGGTTCGGGGGCGAGCTGCTTCCGCCGATGCGGATCAATCTCAGGGTGCAGGCGAAATATATGCCCTTGTTTTAGAGATTTTCCGATTGCCATAGACTTCCGGAAATTTCTGTAGTATGGTGTCCTTGAAAGAGTCCATCAATCTTTTACACAAAGGAGGTATCCCAAATGAAACTGACAGACAAAACAAAGAAGCGGCTCGTCCTCACCGGACTCGGTGTGGTATGCGTAGCCCTTGTAATAGCGATAGCCTCGCAGTTCAGAACGGAGGAACCCAATGTGGTGCCTGCTCAGCCCTCCTCCACGGTATCGGACGCGGTCAACCCCAGCGTCCCTCCCGCAGAGCAGACCAATGCACAGGGGGTAAACGCCCAGCCCATTGATCCGGCTGTGACTCCCGATCAAACAACGGACACCGGCGATTCAACCGGAACCGAGCAGAGTATTCAGACGGAGGTCACGAAGCCTTCAGAGCCGCCGCAGGATGTGAAAACCAATCCGTCCCAAAAGCCAGACGGAGAAAAGGTGACGAAACCGGAAAACAGCACAGCCCCGTCTACGCCAAAGGCTGGCGATAAAAATGATAAAGGGCAGATGTGGTTCCCTGGTTTTGGATGGGTTGATGATGGCGGTGCAAACGAAGGAACAAAAGCAGATGATATGTACGAAAACGGCAACAAAATCGGAGACATGAACTGATAACTCATAAAAATATGTAAGAGAAGCACAGCAGAAATGCTGTGCTTCTTTGCGTTGGAAGGAGGAACTTCATGAAACGTGGGCTCAGTATTTTTTTGATACTCATTTTGCTGCTGACATTTTTAATCCCTGTTACCGCTTACGCTGACAGTGTTGGGGACGGGAATCTTGATGGCGGCGGCGGAGGGATGGGCAACGGTTCAGATACTGATTACTGGAATCCTGGCGATGAGGGCGTAAGGGTGACGGTCATTCGGGTAAGCGACCACGCGGTCGTAACAACACCCATAGACCTTACAAACAACACCCCCTCCGAAAACATTCGCCATTTTGGTAAGGTAAGTAAGATGTCTTACTCAAATGGAAACAGCCTTAGTCCCAAAATCAACGATTATGATTACGCCAATCCATCTCAAGCCCTGCCGAGAATCATCAGCTCTTCTGGCGGGAACGGCAATATTGCCGCAATCAAGAGTTATTTCACCGATGAGCAGGTCATTCGGAGCATCGCAACCCTCGTTGGTATGAATTTTAATGTCCTGATCAACGGCCAATACCGGCTGCTCCTTGAACCTATCGCGTATATGACCTTTGGTGGAATCAAGTATGCCATGACCGCTACAGAAGCCGCCCTTTTTGACCAACAGCTGGACGGCGGACTGCGAAGTAAAATGGCGTCTCTCAGTCACAAAAATCTACCCCTTGCGATGTTTTTGGAAACCCCGGATCTCGGCTATCCGGCGTGGGGCGGTTCTACAACCACTACCGCATCAAACTCCGATATTATTTCCTCTCTTGGACTTGGCATTGTGCGTTTTAGCGATGCGGAGCCGGAACCACCGGAAGTCACCACATACGATTATGAGTACCGGGTGAATACGGAAGTTGTCACTTCGGTTACGGTGAGAGGCGGTCAGGCAGATCCGGATAATCCCGTCACGGTGAGATTTACAATCGGCGGTCAGACCTATACAGTCAGCGGCGTGTACTATCCACAGGGCGACAGTCAGCTGGTGTGGGTTCGCTGGACAACGCCGTCAACGCCGCAGACCATGATTATCCGTGTGTCTGTATCGGGCGGCGGCTCGGCAAGTCAGGGCACCATCACCGCGAGGATCGTGGATCTTTCAAAAAACGATCCCCCCAATCCGTTGGCCGATGACCGCAACAACTCTTTCACTGCGGCATCCGTACCCAATAAGGCGCAGAGAACCTCGGCATCCTGGGGTGTTTGGCACCCATGGTGGCATTCCAATTGGGTATGGATTTCTACGGGTCTAAATACCGGTTATTGGGAGGACGAGGGATGGTGGGAGTTTAACTGGCTTGCATATACCGCCAGCCTTTCGGCTTCCATGAGTGTCATGCCTGATGCAAAAGACCCGACAGCGTCCGGCAAAACCATGAAAAGCGGATATGGAATCAACCAGACCGTTCCCGCCAATATCAGCACCAACCAATCCTCGGCCGTGACGGATGCGCAGACAGCCGTGACGTATTTCCCCGAATGGCGGTACGAAACGTACTGGCGATTGCTGGAACGCACACATTCCGGATACAGTTCCAAATTCGAGTTTGCGCCCAACAAATACTCGACCTATAACCGCAGGACGCACTTTACTCCCATTTGGTTTCCAAACGGAAGCTATACGCCGTATACTTGGCTTATCGACTGCTGGACTCCGGCCGGAATGCTTTCCATGAACCTCACCGATTCGGTGACTATCAGCGGAAGCCTTTGGGATGACTGGCATATCGCACCGGTAAAGCCGTAAACAACAGAAAAAGAATCAGGACCGCATGCACTGAGCTTTGCGGTCCTTTTCTATGCCCAAAAATATATGAAAGGTGGTTATCTTCATGAAATTAAAGCGAATTCTGCCCATTCTCTGTGTGGTGCTCCTGTTGACATGTGTACTCAGCACGGTCGCTTATGCGGCCGGCACCGGCGACGTGGCAGGAGCCATTGAGGGGACTTGGAATGATGCGTCCGAGCAGATTAAAACAGTCGTTAACCGGGTCATATTTCCCGCCATAGACCTGATACTGGCGGTGTTTTTCTTTGCCAAACTCGGCACAGCGTATTTTGATTATCGCAAACATGGCCAATTTGAATGGTCGGCTCCGGCGATCCTGTTCGCCTGCCTGGTATTTACTATGACCGCCCCGATATACATCTGGCAAATCCTCGGGATGTAGGCCAAAAAAGAGCAGCAACCAAACTGGCTGCTGCTCTCTCCGCTGATTGCTTTATGGAGTGTCGGGCAATCTGTCAATGAGAAGCTGGAACATCTGCCTGCTGGTCTCATGATCACGGGCGGTGAGCCTGCAAAGCAGGTCATCGGTAAGCCCTTGTGCAAACACAGCTGCCAACGGCGCAATCAGAAATCGCTGCTTAAGTCGTCGATTGAGGTCCTTCATCATTGACTCGCCTGCAAGATGGGAAATCTGGTTATAGAGTTCCTGCAATTGGACTTCATCGACCACACCGTTCAGAGCGTTTTCCTGCTCCTCCATGAACCTGGCAGTAACGTATGCCATCAGCTCATCCGCCAACGGAAAAAAGAGCAGGCATACGGCGAGCCTTTTCGCGTCTCATAAAAAAGGGTACAGAGGTGTAAATGATGAACACATTTGAAAGCGAACTGAGAAAGCTGTTTGACCATGACACGGTTTTTGCCAATACACGGTTCGTCGGCAGAACCTGCTACGGCAAACTTGGTGATCACATCCGTGTCCGGGCGGAGTTTATCACCCTTGGATATGCGAATAAATACGAGGCCCTCAAGGTACCGCTCCTCAACAGAACCGAGGGCGTCATCGATACGACGGTCGTGTGTCAGGGTCACATCACCGGCTCCAAACAAAAATCCTTATTTGCGTTGAATAAGGCATACAACAATGATAAAATATTGCCATTAACAGGTAATTTTAAGGTACTCAGACAAGATATACGATTATAAATGAACTAACGTCAACAGAAGGGGGAAAGAAGATGGAAACGCTGTTAAAATCCTTTTCCGCAGGTTCAAAACATCAACGGCTCATAATGAAATTCATTTGCATATCGCTCATATTGCTTCTTCTGATCCCGGCAAGCGGCATATCCGTATCCGCCGGCTCGTCGGCGGAATATTACGACGATTTTGAAAGCGGAAGCCAAAACTGGGATTTGAGCGAAGGCTGGCAGCTTAAAAAAATCGAGAATAATACGGTTTTGGAAGGTACCGGCCATACCTGGGCGGTGCAGAATCAAGGCGGCTGGGACAATTACGCATTTGCGGCAAGATTTAAAATTATTAAAGGCACGATTCATTTCAATTACAGGCGAAGCGTTCATTCGGACGGAGCAATCCGGTATTTTATCGGAGTAAACAGCACGAGTCTGTATTTGAACAAGCAGACCGGGGACAATTTTTATGATCTCGACACTGCGAAGCTCAATCTGGACACCAGTTGGCACGAAATTGAAATAAAGGCATATGAAGGCTTGATTAACGTCAGTATCGACGGCGTTCTGTATATTGCTTATACGGATGAGGATTTTCTCGCTTCGGGAGGCATTGCCTTTGAAACCATCGAAAACTCCGATTTCCTGCTCGACGATGTAAAAATCACCGCGGCGGCGGCCGGTGACGTCGCCACCGGGCCGGAGGCTGGACAGGGGTTTATTCCGGACAAAACACATAGGGGAGATCTGGTACTAAGCGGCACGGAGGTGATGACCATTGAAAACGAGGAGTATCTGCAGCAGGGGAATGTGTACATCAATGACCATGCAAAGCTGATTATCCGAAATTCCGGGTTCATGCTCGGCCGCGGAGACATACCGACGATACATGTATATATTAATGTCGGTGAAAACGCGACCCTTGAAATAGATCATTCCACAATTGTTCCGGAAACTCCCGAGGGTGAAATGGGCGCTTTGGTTATTATCCGAAATTATGGGACGATGACGATGAGCGATTCCCCCACCGAGGTTCATCTGCTGGAAATGTATGAGGGAACACTTACAATCGTAAATTCGGAAATGGTATATGAAATAGGAGGCCTCCTTCAAATCGCGGGAGGAGATACGAAAGTCGTCAATTCCACACTCGGCGCACTGGGACTGACTGTACCGGCCGATGCCGCCTTAAACATAAGCGATTTAAAGTCCGGAGCATATCTTGAGTCCTGGGACGTTCATGACGTCATTCCCAAAGCAAATTACAGCCTCGTTCTGAAAAAAACCACTCTTTTAAAAGACGATTTCGAACCCGGTCCCTATGAAAGAGGCTGGCTGTTCTTCCCCGATCCCGATTCCCATGTAAAGATTTCCGATTCGGAGCTGAGGAAGGTGTTTATTAATCTAAATGGGGAAAACGCGACGTTTGACAATTTAAGAATCGGAATGCCGTCTGACCTGCATTATCGGGATATTCAACTGGACGATATCGTTATGACAGGACAGTGGCCTTTTACCATTACCGATTCCGATGTAACCATAACCAATTCAAATTACCTTTTTTTACAGCCAAGTGGAACGTCAGATATCGCTCTTGCCAATTCGCACATGGTCGAGTTTATCCCGCGGAATTTTTACGGAACGATCAGCTTTGAAAACTGCACCTGGACCAACGCCGGAGAAATCATCGGGGGCGAGTCGTATCATTCGATGACAAATGATTTCACCATCAAGGGCAGCCTGAAAATCGCCTCTGAACTCAGGGAACATCTGCAATGGCAGGACGCGCGAGTGACGAGGGAATACGATGTAGCGATTACCGGAAAAGACGGGAAGCCAATTTGCGGGCTGACAGTAAAAATAAATGGTCAAACCAATGTTTCAGACGAAAACGGAAAAGTCAGATTTAGCCTGATTTTCGATGAATACAATTACAACCGTCCGGAAAAACTGCAGGTATTTAACGGGAATGTACTTGTCTCACAAAAAGATATCGACTTTTTTACCGAGACGCCGGTTATTTTCGCGGATACGTTGACTGCATTGCCAACAGGCTCGAATATTTTGGTAAACGGTCAAAAAACAGCCTTTGAGGCTTACAGCATAAACGGCAGCAATTATTTCAAACTACGCGATCTCGCAAAGGCACTCAGCGGTACGAAAAAACAGTTTGAGGTGGCATGGGACGGCGCCGGGGACGCTATAAGAATAACGGCGGGCAAAGTCTATACATCTGTCGGCGGGGAACTTGTGGTGTCGGGCAATAAGGAAAACAAGAGCGCGGTTCTTACCACGTCGTCTGTATACCTTGACGGCGTTCCAATAAAGCTTACGGCGTATAATACTGGGGGTAACAACTACTTCAAGCTGCGCGATGTCGCGGCCGCCATAGATTTCGGGGTCACATGGGATGGCAATACAAACACAATAAGCATCGACACGTCTACCGGATATACTAAAGGATAAGTTATAAAAACCGTTTTCTCCAATCTCCGTGAATATAATACCCCACCTTATGAACAACTGCAGGTCGTCCGCTTCGGGGATTTGTTCGGCAAAAAGCAGGTAAGCAATCCGAACTTCAGGGATGGGATCATTCCGTACATCTGGACATACGGGGAAAGAACGGAATGGTATGCTTACCAACCCACCAAGGCAGACTACAAGACGCTTTCCGATTCGGTGGACAATTATCTGGAGGTATTTCGTGAGCCTGCGCAGGAGCAGACTGCCGGCATGACACAGCAGATGGGCTGATACCCGCATGAAAAAACAATATTATACCATACAGGCACACCGTTAGGAGCAATTACGGTGTGCCTTTTTCTATTTCACATGGAAGGAGGTGCTTGTCCTATGTTTATATGGGATTTCCTGATGGGGGACGTCATGGATCAGATCATCGAATGGTTCTATGGTCAAGCCGTGGGGTTCCTTGGCGACTTTTTTGCCCAAATGGGCAACATGGGCGTCGAACTGTTTGATATGCCGTGGGTGGAAAGTATCGTCCTGTTTTTTTCTTATCTGGCATGGGCGCTCTATGTGACAGGGCTGGTGGTTTCCGTTTTCGAGTGCGGCATTGAGTATCAGTCCGGACGCGGCAGCATCAAGGATACTCTTCTGAATGCTCTCAAGGGATTTTTGGCTGTCAGCATGTTTACGACAGTACCCATTGAGCTGTTCAAGCTGGCGGTCAACCTGCAGGCCAGTCTGTCCTCTGGCATCACCGGCTACGGCTCCGGCATCGACACGCTCGCAACCGGAATCATCAATAACCTGAATGCAGCCGGTAGCCTGGAAGGTGCAACAAGCTCCGGCGTTTTCGGCGGTCTCGATCCCGTCACGAATCCCCTCCTGATGCTCTTTATTATCATCATGATGGGATACGCTGTAATAAAAGTTTTTTTCAGCAATCTGAAAAGAGGCGGCATCCTGCTGATCCAGATCTCAGTCGGATCGCTGTATATGTTCAGCGTTCCCCGCGGTTATCTCGACGGCTTCGTCCAATGGTGCAAACAGATCATCGGGCTGTGTTTGACCACATTTCTACAGGCAACGATCCTTGTGGCGGGACTCATGGTCATACCTGACCGCTGCCTTCTGGGGCTTGGCCTGATGCTTGCGGCCGGAGAGGTGCCGCGGATCGCCGGGGCCTTTGGACTCGACACCAGCACAAGGGCGAACCTGATGTCCGCTGTTTACACCGCTCAGGCGGCGGTCAATACCACGCGCACGGTGGTACAGGCTGTGGCGCCGAAATAGCAGAGAAAGGAAGGAGCCTATGAAGCTCATCTATGTGGCGTCCCCTTACGCGGGGGATGTCGAAAATAATGTAGAATTTGCGAAACGGGCGTGCCGCTATGTAATGGAACAGGGGCATGCTTTTTTTGCGCCCCATCTGCTCTATCCGCAGATACTGGAGGACAGCAATCCGGCAGAGCGGGAAACGGGACTGAAGCTCGGCCATCATATGTTGGAACGCTGTGATGAGATGTGGGTCTTCGGCAACAGGATCAGTTCCGGTATGGAAGCGGAAATTGAGCGGGCAAAACAACTTGGTATCCCGATCCGATACGTGTCGGCAGAACAGATCCTCGGCTCTCCAAATCCCACCTACGCGATATGGGTAAAAGGGCGGCCGGACAGCCCGCTTGCGGGAAAAGCGGGCTTTTTAAGCGAGAACAGACAGCTTCTCACTTTCACCTCTCAGCAGAAAGCCATGTTCCGTATCGGTGAAATCAGGGGACTGTGCCTGAACAGCCAACCCGTCACGGAATACAGATGTATGGAATATCCTCAGAAATACGCTTCCGATAGCCGGATATCTCTGGAATCGCTCCGGGAGCCGGATACGATTCCCGCGTTCGATCCGAATAAATTTGAGGTTAGAAGCCGGGAATACGGCAACACCGGAGGCCATTGCATGGTGGCCTCGGTGGAATTCTATCTGCCCGACCTAAACCGTACCTTGTGGGTTAACTGCAACGACGAATGCGTGACCGTTACCTCCGCCGACTTCATCTGGCAGGATGAGGACAAGAACGGCGGCTGGCATGATTACGAGGCTGTACGCCTGTACGATGCCTTTTATCAGCAGACGCTTCCCGAGGACGTCGAACCGTGGCTTCCCATGATCCAAAAAGCATTGGAATATACCATCGAGCAGGAAACCGAATATTTACGGGGACAGGCTTTTTCCTTGCCGGTGGCATGGCTTCCGAAGTCCATCTGGCAAAAGACGGCGCCGGAGTATCTTGCGTGGCTGCAGGCGGAGGGAAAAGAAATCCGCATTGCCAAGGACGGCCGTATTGAAATTGACGAGGCTTATCCACAGAGCGGCCAAAGCATACCCGGTATGACGGGGTTGCAATAATGTTGACGCTGGGGAGCCTCTTCGATGGGATCGGAGGCTTCCCGCTGGCCGCAGTGCATAACGGCATCGTCCCCGTGTGGGCAAGTGAGATTGAAGCCTTTCCTATCGAAGTCACGAAGATACACTTCCCTGATATGCTCCATGTCGGGGATATCACAAAATTGAATGGAGCCGAACTACCGCCCGTGGACATCATCTCGGGCGGTTCGCCTTGTCAGGATCTTTCCGTGGCCGGAGCCAGAGCCGGCCTTGCCGGTGAACGCTCCGGCTTATTCATGGAACAAGTGCGAGTGACAAAGGAGTTGAGAAATGCAGATATATTGCGTGGGAGAACAGATCACCTTATTCGACCTCGATTCCTTATATGGGAAAATGTCCCTGGAGCTTTCTCCTCCGCGGGAGGCGAAGATTTCCGCTCCGTCTTGGAGGAAATCGTCAGAATTAAAGACTGTTCCTGTCATGTGCCTCGACCTGACTCCGGGTCATGGCAATCTGCTGGGGGAATCGTATTGGGAAATCAATTCTCATTGGCTTGGAGAGTGCTGGACGCTCAATACTGGGGTGTCGCCCAGCGTCGCCGTCGTATCTTCCTTGTCGCAGATTTTGGAGGATCATGTGCACCAGAAATACTATTTAACCAAGACAGCCTGTTCGGGGATACTCCGGAGAGCGAAAGCCCGGGGAAAGGAACTGCCTTCCGGTCTAAGAGAAGCACTGATCATACAAGCTGGCCTTGCACCCAACCCATAAGCCACGTTGCCTTCGCCGCAAATCAGCGCGACGAGGTGCGTGATCTGAACGATGTAGCCGGGGCGCTGGGCGCACAGCCCGGCATGAAGCAGCAGACGTTTGTCGCTAACTGCCTCACGCCGTGGGACACACAGCAGGACCGGATCTTCACGCCGGAAAGCACGGTGCCGACGCTGGCCGGAGCCGATGGCGGCGGCGGCCGGAATCCTGCGGGGCTTATATTTTCGGCGGGCATTGTCAGTAAAGGCAACGGCGACTGCTTTCTCACACCGGAGCGGCATACATCCCTGACATCAGGCGGCGGTCAAGCCGGGCAGGGCTACCCCTGCGTGATGACTGCCGGCTTTTGCGCCGGAGCGGGTCCGGCAGCGGGAGGCATTGGGTTTCAGGAGGAATGCGCTCCAACACTGAAGGCTTCCGAAAGCGGAACAAATATGGTGCCGTCCATCCTGTGCCTTAATGACCATTAATCCGAACTCGGATTAATGGTCATTATTCCGCATATTTAGTTATCCTCCTTTTTATCTTGAATTGTTTATAAAGTGCTTGTACAACTCGCATTGCTATGCTCTCTCATTTATAATTGTTCGGGATAACAATTCCAACAATTATAAATGAGGAGTGATGAATTATGGGCGAAAAGTCCACCACAAAATTAAAAGCCATACTTGATGGAGTGATTTGCTATCTTCACGATTGCAATTATGAGGACAGCACAATCGAAACATACCAGGCTGCAATAGCAAAAATCCAACGGTTCTATGAAGAAAGGGGTGAACAAAATTATTCTACTGAGGACTCGGCTCTTTTTCTGGATTTGAAACAAAAAGAATATGCTGATGGCTTAATCTCCAGACGAGTGTGGTTACCTTTGAGACGTGCTGTATTCATGTCCAACGAACTTTACAGTAAAGGTCAAATTGAAGTCGGAAGGCGGCATACTCCAGAACCCCCGGCCAAGCCCATGTCTGGCATATGCCAAAGTTTACTGACTGCATATTTACTATCGCTGAAATCTCGGAATCTTAAGCCTGCATCAATTGAGCTGGAAAAGTATAATGTAACTTTGTTTTTGCATTATCTCGATGAACACACCATAGGCGATGTTTCCCTCCTAACAAGCAAAATTGTCCTTGATGCCATTCCATACATCAAGAAATCACGCCAAGAAACCCTCAGTCATGCACTTGGATCGGTCAGGCGCTTTTTAGAATACTTGGTTGTTCATTTTGGAATAAGTGAGGCTATTCCTATGTCCTTGTCTTTAGGGGTTGCCCGACATAAAAAAGTAATCTTTGGATTCACCGACGAAGAAGCCAGCAGAATTCTTTCAGCAGTGGACACATCCACTCCGATTGGCAAACGCGATTTTGCGATTATGACCTTGGCTTATGAGACAGGCCTACGCAGCATTGACATCAAAAATATGCATTTGGCCAATATCGATTGGAACCACTCGGAAATACAACTTATCCAAAGCAAAACACAAAAAACGATGATCCTTCCGTTAACAAAAAATGCGGGCGATGCCCTGGCTGATTACATTTTGCATGGACGCCCTGAATGTAATTCGCCATATTTGTTTTTGAGCGCAGAAAAGCCATATGGAGAATTAATAAGTGGATTATACATTATGGTCAAGAAATATGCGGCATTGTCCGGAGTAGATAAAGAAACCAAAGCGGCCATAGGTCTTCATGGATTCAGGCGCAGACTGGGAGTTGCAATGCTTGATGCTCATGTGCCTCTGTCTACAATTAGTGAGGTGCTGGGTCATGCACAGAAAAACACAACTAAAAGATATCTCTCTGTCGATATTGAGAGATTAAGCAATTGCGCGATGCCTATGCAAGGATATGCGCCCACGCGGGAGGAGCTATGAGTAGACAGTTTCGCAGTAACTTAGCTCAAACAATTGAAGCCTTTCTCGAGCAAAAACATACCCTGGGTTTCAAATATTGCGAAAATGAACGCTACCTCGCAAATTTTGATGCCATGTGTGCCGGGCAATTTCAAAATGAAACAACAATTACGCGTGAAATGGGTATGGCTTGGGCTGTTTCATTGCCAAATGAGAGCAGAGCTGGCCTAAGTAGGCGAATGAGTTCGGTCAGAGAGCTGGCAAAATATATCCTTCGGAACGGTGAAGAAGCATTTGTAATACCCACTGAATATGGCGCAGTACCAAGCCGGAAGCATATACCGCATATTTTCTCGCATGAGGAATTGCAGCTTTTGTTTACGACTGCTGACAGATGTTTTGAAAATGATAAATTCCCTTTATGTGCAATAGAGCCTTCGGTGCTGCTTAGACTGCTTTATGCCTGCGGGTTACGTCCCTATGAAGGAAGAACAATCTTACGTGAAAACATAGATTTAGATGATGGCACGATTTTCATTCCTGAATCAAAAAAGCTAAAGGATCGGGTTGTTATTATGGATAGCACTATGCTGGATATTTGCCGCCGGTACGACGAGAAAGCAAAACTGATTGTCCCAGACAGTGCTTATTTTTTCCCTTCACATGGACGGACAAGCAAATGCCATGATGGACATTGGCCTGCGCGGGTGTTGAACAGGTGCTTAATCAATGCGGGAATTACTGAATTCACCGGCAACAACCCAAGACCATATGATCTCAGGCACACTTTTGCTACGCGCACGTTGCTCCGCTGGATGCAGGAGGGATACGATCTCGATAGTTGTCTGCCATATTTAAGCGCATATATGGGGCATGAGAAATTTCAGCACACACTATATTACATCCACCTTATCCCGGATTTTTTTCCTGAAATATTGCCGCGAGTGGCGTCAAAATTTGCTTCACTGATACCGGAGGTGAGTATATGAAGCTAAAAAATGATTCGTTTTTCAAATCTTCCCGCGATTTTTTAACTGTCTACTTGCCTCGGCAGCGGAAAATGAGCCCAAACACGGTAAAATCCTATAAAGGGACATTGAACCAATTTGTTGATTATCTTGTGGAAATGAAGAATATCCCAATTCTTCAGATTACACTCGACGAATTGAACGCAGTTAATGTATCTGATTACCTTGATTGGCTTCAGGAAAGTAAAAACGCTGCATCAACCACGAGAAACCAGAAGCTGATGGCACTCCGTTCATTTGCAAAATATTGCTCTGTTTCGGAAATCGCCAACGTTTATATTCGTATGGAGATATCCAATGTTCCCATCCAAAAGGTTCCCGGCAAAAAAGTGGAATTTCTTAGCGAGGATGCCATGCGAACACTGCTGTCCATGCCAGATATGCATAATTTTTGGGGATTGCGAAATGGAATGCTAATGATTCTAATGTATGATACAGCTGCTCGATGCCAGGAAATCCTTGACATTAAGTTGAAAGACATCGTTTTTAAGCAGAAAGCACCATACGTTTATCTCACCGGCAAGGGAGAAAAGCTCCGATCCGTCCCTCTGATGGAAAAAACGATCGATCATCTCAAGCGTTATATGCAATTCTTTCATCCAGATGAACTGAGCAGCCCGGAAGACTATCTTTTCTATACTGTCATTCATGGGAAAAGAAATCCGATGTCTCCCGATACCGTTTCCCGAGTTGTGCATAAATATGGACTGCTCGCAAAAAAGGGAAACCCGAATGTGCCTGAAAAAATACATCCACATATGTTTAGGCACACCAGAGCAATCCATCTTTACCGGTCTGGAGTTCCGTTGCCGCTTCTGTCCGAATATCTCGGGCATTCCCAGATGACAACAACAAGCATCTATGCATATGCCAGTATGGAAATGAAGGCTGAGGCCATAAGCAAGGCCAACAACCCGAACAATACGCCCAATACAGAAAAAACATTGTGGGAGGGGGATGCGGAAATGATCAAGCAGCTATACTGCCTCAAGTAACAAAAATACTTATCCCGAAGAATATCGCCAAAACGGCGGTGTTCTTCGGATTCAAAAGAAAAAGGAGGATAACTAAATATGCGGAATAACGATCAGGGCGGCAAACGGATCGATTTGAGCCATGGTGTCAGCGGGACTCTCCGAGCAGATGAGCGAGGGCACCAGCCGCTGATCATGGCAACACAGCAGGGCGGCGCGGAAATCGGCGTGGGCGTCTGCCCGGCGATCACCGCCGCAGCGGGAATGAGCGGTAACAACCAGCCCGTGCTGTTTGAAAATCATGGGATCGACAGCCGCTACACCGGCCCCCATGAGGTAGCCCCCACCATGTCGGCCCGATACGGCACAGGCGGAAACAACGTACCTCTGGTAGCCGGAGAACCGGACAGCTTCTGCATTGCCGGAAACATCATCGACCGCGAAGTGCAGAACGGCGGAAACGGTATTGGGTGTCAGCCGGACATCAGTTATACCCTCAATACCGCCGACCGGCACGCTGTGTTCAGCCGGCAGCGAAGCGACGTATTTCGGAAAAACGAAGTGGTCAGCACGCAGACTGTTCATCAAGGCAAGGATGCGACCGACCTCGTGGCCGCGCCGATCATAACATGGCTGAAAAAACTTATCCGGCGCCTCACCCCGCTGGAATGCGAAAGGCTTCAGGGCTTTCCTGATCACTGGACGGATATACCCGGCGCCTCGGACAGCGCACGGTATAAGGCGCTTGGAAACTCAGTGGCGATCCCCTGCGTGGACTTTGTCCTGCGGGGCGTCGCTTATTTTTTACGCAAAATTGAAAAGGAGGTAAACAACTGATGGGATGCTGGGGAATTACCGCTTTTGAATCGGATGACGGATTGGACGCGGTTAACTTTTTCAGAGGAAATCTGCCGGAGGACGGGAAACTGGAGCTTGGGAAAATGATTGAAGCCATGCAGAAAGATGAGGGGTATGTGCCTGACGTTACTGACGGCTATTCCCACACCGGCCCTATGGCATTTGCTGAAATCGCGGTGAAATTCCTCGACCAAGACATCGGCGATCTGGACTATAACGAGGAATGGGCGGCAAACGATAATAAGTTTAACACCGTGACATCTTTCACCGCAACCAAGGAATCCATCCGGTGGCTCAGGGACTATATCTACGAAACGCTCAAATGCGCCAAAGAAAATGCGGAGCTCATAGCAAAACAAGGAGTGCATGAGTGGGATCGGTGGGGCGGCTGGTTTGAAGAAAAGAACTGGCACGACTGGCAAAACCATATGTCAATGCTCGTCAACCGCATGGACTCACTCCTTGCTTCTCCGGAGAGTCAAATCGAACTGCTCCATCCACAGGAGCAGGCAAACGGCCCCGTCATGGAGCTTAACCAATAAAACACAGGAGGAATCAGCAATGTATATGTACCCCGACAACCTGAAAGCGAAAGCCACCCTGTGGCTGTGGGAACTGCGGGACATCGGCATCATCGGCGTCGGACTTTTAATCTCTGTATTTGCGCTGGCGCAGCTCCGGTTCCTGCCGCCCATCGTCCTAACGGCGCTCTACGCCTTTTTATCCATACGCTTCGAGGATACCAGTATCCTCGATTTTATCCGATACGCTTTCGGGTTCTTCATCGGACGCCAGCAAATTTATCAATGGAGGGCCTGAAAACGGGATTTGTAGTTTGAGATACCGGAAGTCTCAAGGCGGAGGCAGCCGATTCCCATTAGCACAATTATGTTTCATTTCTTTAACATTCATTGTTAGTGTTGGTAATAGCTATTGCCCATACATTTCAATATACTTGGCTTACAAAACACAGTAGGAAAGGAGAAAAGAAAATGTCGGAAATGCGCGGAATCACCGTCCAGGTACCGGCAGACCTGCACGGCAAGGTAAAGGCAGAGCAGGAACTGCTGAAGCAGACGATGAGCCAATACATCCAAATGGTACTCGAAGAACACTTCAATCCAAAACAAAATGAGAAAGGCGGAACAGATATGAACGGTAACAACAGAACCCTGGCATTTCAGGTGTCGGAGGAACTCTTTCAGCGGGTAAAGGCATACCTCGCCAAGCATCCGAAGCTCAGTCAGAAAGATTTTATTGTCGATCTGATCGAGCAGGAATTGGACAGGTTTGAGAAACAGGAGGCGCGGCCGGAACATCCCGACATTGATGGAACTGCCGATAAAAGCAGCTCGGAGGATGGCGTGGGCGGCAGCGTCACCCCCGAAAATCCCCCAAACAATGGAGATGCCGCTGAATAAAATCGGGTGAAGGCCCCGCAGAAACAAAACCTGCGGGGCCTAACTTTGTCCAAAGAAGCTGAAAGCAAATGCATTCTTTTATGGAGGACTTGCTATATGAGCAGAAAAGAAAAACAGGCGGCAAAGGAAAAAGCCTCTACCCGCCAGCTTATAGGCATCACCGGCATCACCGATTACAGTCTTGTGACCGGTCACGGCAGGCTGGTGTTTTTTATGATCAAACCGACAAATATCAGCGTCCTGTCTGACGCCAGCGTCGGAGCGCGGATCTATGCCTTAATGAATGTCCTCAAGGGTATCGCGGAGATCGAGATGCTCTGCCTGAACTCACGGGAAAACTTTGAGGACAACAAGAGCTTTCTGCGCCAGCGCACGGAAGCTGAGCAGAACCCTGTCATCCGTAAACTGCTGCAGCAGGACGCGGCAAACCTGGACCGGATGCAGGTTCAGATGGCAACGGCGCGGGAATTTTTCATTATCATCCGTTTGCGGGAGGAAAAGGAGTCCGATGTTCTCCCGTATCTCTCCCGTATCGAAAAAAGCCTGAAGGATCAGGGATTTACCGCACGGCGGGCAAATGAAGCAGACATCAAGCGGTTGCTGGGCGTTTACTACGAGCAGAATGTGACCACCGAGCGGTTCGAGGATTTCGACGGGGAACGCTGGATCATCTTAAATGACTAAGCGGCCTGCGTGTTGCTTCTTCTCATAAAACAGGATACAATAATATGCTAAAGGAGGCGACGACGCGCATGGATGCTGAGATCATGGCAATTGCGGAAACCATCATGAATACCGTGGATTGCGAAAAGATATATCTCTTCGGCTCTTTTGCTTATGGCGAGCCGCATAAAGACAGCGATCTGGATTTTTATGTGGTGCTTCCGGACGATTCCAACCTGCGACCAATAGAGGCGATGCGGAAAATCCACCGGAACCTGGGCAACGTAAAGCGGAAGATGCCGGTCGATGTTTTGGCCGCGCGGTCAAGCCGGTTCGCGGAAATGAGCGTGCTGCCAACAATGGAACGCCGTATCGCCAGAGAGGGGGTCGTGCTTTATGAACAGGGCGGAAAGTCAGAGAATGGTATGAGATCGCCGCGACCAACCTGCGCACCGCAAAGCACCTGTTTGAAACCATACATCCCAAGCCGCTCGAAACTGTCTGCTACCATTGCCAACAGGCTGCTGAAAAAGCGTTAAGCGGCATCCGCACTGAAAGAGGCGGAGCGGATTTATACATTCTGCTCCGATCTGATCCCCACGCTGCGACCCTCCGACCAGGAGCCAAAGCTATCTCTGTAACACAATAAAACCGCATACCGATACGATGCCCACTGTGATAGAACAGCGGGCATTTTTTATTCTTTATTTTGAATTTGGCCGGTAAGCAGGCGTACCGGCCGCTGCAATGGATTGCTGCCGTTCATGCCTCCTACCGGCTGATAACAGGAGGATGAATCCATTGAGAGAAAACAGCAAAATAACAGGCACGGTTACCGCCGGGGATGCCAAAATCAAGGATTTCCTCGACATGATCGCGCCGAGTATTATCAAATTTCAGACCGATTACTTTATTTGCGGCAACACCTTCCGCTGCGTGTGGGCCCTGCGGGAGTACCCTACCAGTTTGTTATAGACGAAGAAATGACAGCAAAACGGGGTGCATATACAAACAAGGTAACAACTAATTAAGGATTATATATACGATAATTGCGATGATAAAGACCCAAATGCAGATGATCGGTATCGCATAACGCCATTTTTTCGGCTTGCCTTCGGACCACATGCCTTTTGCCTGTTCAAGACATTCCTCCATAATATAGTCCGGTATAAGTTTAATAGCCCAGGTTATTAAAAGCGGAAGAATGATGATATCGTCAAGGTAACCGAGTACCGGGACGAAATCAGGTATTATATCAATTGGCGATAAGGCATAGCCTACTGTTAGCGCCGCCACAATCTTTGCGGCAAGCGGTGTGTCCTTGCGCTTATATGCAAGGAACAGAGCAGCTATCTTACTTTTTAAGTCCCTGACTTTTTCTTTGATTTTCATATTCATAACCACCGTTCATCGGCTTCTAACTAAATATTCAGTTTCCTCGGCTTGCTTCCAAGAATTATTTGGATGATGGCAGCGGAAGCAACTCCAAGGATGCCGCCGAACAAAAACGGGGCGCTGGAGTTGATATTATCCCACATTAAGCCCGCTATGATTGATGACAAGAGCAGGCCGATGCCCTGCAGCATGCCATAAAGGCCAAGCACGGTTCCCTTTAGTCCTGTTGGCGAGTTTTCCGCTATAAAAGCCCGCTCCGCGCCGCTGATAAACGCATTGTAAGCGCCGTAAGCAATAAACAACAGCACAATTGCCGGTTTTGACGATAAAAGCGCAAAGCCAAGATATACAAATCCGTAAATCAGGTATCCGGGAACAAGGATTCTGCTCCTTCCAAATTTGTCGGACAGCTTACCTGACGGAATCGCGAGTATAGACGCCGAAACATTAAAAATCAGATAAAGCAAAATGACCTGCGACGCTGCAAAGCCTTGTTCCTGTGCTTTCAGCAGTAAAAATGTGTTTGATGAATTTCCGAGGCAGAAAACGAATATTACGGCGAGATATGTTTTCAGCTTTCCATCCAGCTTTAAACCTTTTAGGGTCAACTTCTCGCAGGGCACTTCACAACTTTTGTCTTCCCTGATTGCAAAAATGATCATGATTCCGATGACTGCCGGAATCATGGAAAACAGAAATGCCTTATGATACCCAAAATTGGTTGCAACAAATATGTAGGCAACCAGTGCGCCAAGTGACGAACCCGCCATATCAAGCATCTTATGTAGCCCAAAAGAACCTCCGAGCTTTTTCTTATCACTCGACTGTGCGACAAGTGCGTCACGCGGAGCGGTTCGAATACCCTTTCCGGTACGGTCAATGACTCTCGCCACTAAAACACCAAACCATGAGGTTGCGAGAATAAGGAATATCTTATAAATCACCGACGCTGAATATCCTGCAAAGGCAAGGCGTTTTTTGTTATGGTACACATCCCCAATATAACCGCTGAACACCTTTAGAAGCGAAGCTATGCTCTCGGCGCTTCCTTCGATGACTCCTACGATTGCTGGAGATGCCCCGAGAGTGGCTGTTAAAAAGAGCGGAACAAGCGGGTAAACCATTTCGGTGCTCATGTCCACAAACATGCTGACAAGCCCGATCAGAACAATATTGGATATAATCTTTTTCTTTTTCATTTCAATCCCTCCGCTTTTTCGTTGAATTCATACACCTTGTCGCAGAAACCATTCAAGGACTCCGCACATTTTGACAGCATTAACTTGGCTTTTTCTTGAAGCGGCGCGTCAAAAGAATCCCTTGCAGTAATTTTTTCATACCATTGTTTAAGCTTGTTGAGTTCTTCCTCAGTTTCCTCGATCTCAGCAAACGTAAAATTCTCTCTTGCTATTTCCTTGTCAATTTCCTTGAAAAATTCTTCGCATTGTTCAAGCAATTCTCCGTATTCCTCATCCCTGGCTGCGTTTAACTGTTCAATTATAATTTTTTTACCGTCCTCATCTACCGAGGATGTCATGACAAACGCCTCTCCACTATTCTGGAAAACCTCGCTCTTAATCTCATTCAACAAACTGTAATTTTCATCGCTTAAAGGTAATATCCACATTGACTGTTGGATACTGACAGCGCCGATTTTTTTCAGTTTTCTCCAGATGGACACACGCGCCCTTGACGGTTCTCTCGGCAGCGTATAATTGATTACAAGCCATTTGTTTTGTTCCATAAAATCATCCTCTTAAATGTAATACTGGTTACTAAAATATATCATAAAGTAATACTGGTTACAATACCAAAAATAAATTATCGGTCTGATTTTTATCAGGCCGATTTTTAATAAAGTTTTGAAAGGAGCGGATAACAATGAAAATAAACCCCACTAAACTATCGTATGACGATAGCCATGTTCAGGAGTTTCTCGACATGATTTCACCCTCGGTGGTCAAATTCAATACGGATCATTTCATCTGCGGCAACACCTACCGGTGCGTCTGGGCGCTTCGAGAATACCCGACATGGTAGTTATAGACGATGAAAAAGCACTGGGAAGCTGACGCAGTACATCAGCTTCCCAGTTTGCTTATAATCTCAATAACAGATTAAACTTTGATTTCCTTCCTAAAACACCATAGTCCAAGCGCAGTAAACCAAAAAAACAGCAAGAATGATATTGATAGGTTTATAGTACTTTTTATAAATTTTCTGAATTTTCATGCCGAACCACGCCCATGATAAGGACGCAAGCGAACCGACGGTTGCAATTATCATTTCCGTACCCAATAGAGCGGCAAAAGAGTCATAATACGGTACGATGTATCCCGTAAGGCAGGTCATGCCGTAAAAATATATTTTGACATTCACAAACTGCAATAAGAACCCTGTCCAGAATGAAGGTTCCTTAGTTTCACTTCTTTCATCCGGTCTGCTTCTGGCAATATGTACTGAAAGCCACAAGAGGTACCCCCCACCAAAATACTTCAGTACAGTCAGCATCGGTGACAGGTAATGACTCAGTCCGAAAATAGCAGCGGCGCAAATGGCCTGCACGCAATAATATCCGCATACGATGCCGAAAAATAGCGTTTTCCCCTTTTTCCAACCATATGTTGTAATGGTGGTCAGTGTTAGAATATTACCCGGTCCCGGCGTGAAAGAATTGATTAACATATAGGCAGCAAGTGCAGTTAGTGCAGGAGTAGGCATAACAACACTCCCTCCATAATATCTCGTCTATTTTTGAATCTTTCGAAATGCATTTTCTAAATCACTGATAATATCATCAACATTTTCAAGCCCAACGGATAAGCGTATCATCCCGGCTTCAATTCCTGCCGCAATAAGCTGTTCGTCGGTTAGCTGACGGTGCGTCTCACTTGCAGGATGAAGTACACAGGTTCGGATGTCGGCAACATGGACTTCATTGGATGCAAGCTCAAGCGAATCCATAAATCGAGTAGCTGCATTTCTTCCGCCTTTAATAACAAACGAAATTACACCGCTTGCGCCTTTGAGATATTTCTGTGCCAGTGCATAATTAACATCTCCCTCAAGCCCCGGATATGTTACTTCTTCTACTTGCTCGGAACTTTTGAGATGGCGTGCAACAATCAGCGCGTTTTCGCAATATTGTTTCATTCTTACAGCTAAGGTTTCAAGACCGAGATTGAGCAAAAACGCGGAATGTGCGGCAGGGTACATGCCGAAATCACGCATGAGCTGCATCCGCGCCTTAACGATATATGCTTTTTTGCCATAAGTTTCGGTATATGATATTCCGTGATAGGACTCGTCCGGCTCGGTCAAATCCGGGAAATTACCATTAGTCCAATCAAAATTTCCACTATCAACAATAGCTCCGCCGACCTGAACTGCATGGCCGTCCATGTATTTTGTAGTGGAATGAATGATGATATCTGCTCCAAATATAAAGGGCTTGCACAGAATCGGCGTTGCAAAGGTATTGTCGACAATCAGCGGCACCTTATGGCTATGCGCAATTTTTGCAAAACGCTCAATATCAAACACAGTCAATGAGGGATTGGCAATGGTTTCACCGAAAACAGCTTTTGTATTCGGCTTAAATGCATTGTTAATTTCTTCCTCTGTCGCGTTTCCCTCGACATAGATGCATTCAATTCCAAGTTTTTTCAAGGTAAAGGAAAAGAGATTAATGCTTCCTCCGTAAATATGTGGCATACTGATAAAGCTGTCGCCGGAGTTGCAAATATTCAGTATGGATAACAATGTTGCAGCCTGACCGGAAGTGGTACACATTGCACCGATTCCACCCTCAAGCTCCGCAATTTTATTCTCAACAGCCATAACGGTAGGATTACCGAATCTTGAATAGATTAAGCTTTTCATCGGGTCATCAAATACCGCAGCCACATCAGCGGTTGAATCGTACACATACGTCGTGCTTTGTACTATAGGTACTACACGCGGCTCCGCATTCTGGGGATAATAACCTGCGTGCAGGCATTTCGTTTCGTCTTTCATTCGGCGTTCCTCCATGTTTTTTAAGATAAAAATAGTATAGCACCCAAAGGCGCTATACTAAATTACGAGTTTTGTATGTATCGATATAGGATGAAACTATATATCCTCTGCGTATTTTTCTAACGCAGCAAGGTAGATGTGCCCTAACTCATTTAGAATTATATCCTTGTGCATAATTGTACCTATCTCTATCTTTTCGTCCACATCCAGCTGTACAGCAATGATATCATTGCCGTGCAAGTAGGCTGGAAACACTCCAGACGAAATCGTATAAGCATTCAGGCCAATAATAAAATTCACGACGGCGGCGCGGTCGCTCACGCGTATCTGCTTTGCCACCGTTCTTGTGGACAGGATTTCCTCAGAATAATAAAACGAATTGTATATGCCCTGATTGTAGGTGATGTAAGGGTAATTCTCAAGCTCGTCAAGCGTAACGATGTCCTTACTCGCCAGCGGGTGGTTCTTGAACAGAAAAACATGTGGCTTTGCGGTAAAAAGATGTTTGAATTTCAAGTCGTTGTCGGACAGCAGTTTTCGAATGACGGTTTCGTTTGCATAACTCAGATAGATAATACCAAGGTCACTGCGGAGATTCTTCACGTTTTCAATGATATCATGGGTTGTGCCCTCGTAAAGCGTAAAGTCATAAACCTCTCCGCCAAACTGCTTTACCATTTCTACTAACGCGTTTGCGGCAAATGTATAGTGCTGCGTGGAAACGGAAAAGCGTTGCCTCCCGTTCTGTTCATTCAGATACTTGCCCTCCAGCATATCCATCTGCTGCAAGACCTGACGCGCATAGCCAAGAAATTCCATTCCCTCCTCCGTTAGTTGCATTCCTCTCGGAGTACGCAGGAACAGAGTTCTCTTCGCTTCCAATTCTACCTCTTTAATGGCGTTTGAGAGACTCGGTTGAGAAATAAATAGCTGCTTTGCCGCCTCGTTTATGGAGCCGCATTCCGCTATCGTAACAATATATTTTAGCTGTTGTAATGTCATAGAACCCTTTCTTTTTCTTAAGACAGATATAATAGCGTAAGTATACGTTGATTTCGTAAAATATAAACAATGCAAATTTTGTATGCGCTTATTATACCATGCTTGGCCCAAAATGTGTCCAGCGCCGTCACAAATGTGGCGGCTTTTTATGTCAAAATGTAAAATCAGAAAGGAAGAAACCATATGGCAAGTAAAGCAAAGACCCAAACCGCCGTGCAAACGGATGTCCATATTCAAAAATTTTTGGACATGATCTCGCCCTCTATAATTAAATTCAACACCGACCACTTTATCTGCGGCAACACATTTCGGTGTGTTTGGGCACTTCGTGAATATCCGACCTCCACCGACGAGCAGGCGATTCTGCGGCATCTCGGAGAAAAGGACGGCATCACCCTGCGCATCTACACCCGGCAGGTGACGGCAACCGAGGAAAGAAAGATCATTCATAACGCCGCCAACAAAAACCGCATGAGCAGGAGCAGTACCTCCGACCTCCAACAGACCGTCACAGCGGAAAGCAACCTACAGGACGTGGTAACGCTGGTGTCCTCCATGCACCGGAACCGTGAGCCGCTCTTGCACTGCGCTGTCTACATTGAATTAACCGCCCACGACCCGGACAGCCTGAAGCTCCTCCAGACCGACGTGTTGACCGAGCTGGTGCGCTCGAAGCTCAACGTGGACCGCCTTCTACTCCGCCAACAGGAGGGCTTTCTGGCGGTCGGCCCGGCAGGGCGCAATGTGTTCGGCAGCCAGTTTGAGCGCGTTCTGCCCGCCAGCTCCGTCGCCAACCTTTACCCCTTCAACTACAGTGGAAAAACGGACGCTCACGGTTTCTATCTTGGGCGGGATAAATTCGGGAGCAACATCATCGTCGATTTTGATCAACGCGACGATGACAAAACCAACGCCAACATCCTCATCCTGGGCAACAGCGGTCAGGGCAAGAGCTATCTCCTGAAGTTGATCCTCTGCAACATCCTCGAATCCGGCAAGAACGTGATCTGCCTTGATCCCGAGCATGAATATGTCGATCTGGCCGAAAATTTTGGCTGCTTCGTGGACCTGATGAATGGTGAGTACCAGATCAACCCGCTCGAGCCGAAAACATGGGACGAGGGCGGCGACTCCGGCGACGGAGACGCGCCGCTGACCTTCCGGCAGCGCACCAAGCTCAGCCAGCACATCTCCTTCTTAAAAGACTTTTTCCGCTGTTACAAGGATTTTTCCGACCGCCACATCGACGTGATCGAAATCATGCTGGGCAAACTTTATGAAAAATGGAACATCGGCGACCACACGGATTTCGGTAAGCTGTCCGCGGAACAGTATCCCATCCTCTCCGACCTGTACGCGCTGATCGAGGACGAGTATAAAAACTATGACAGAGAAAAACACCAGCTCTACACACAAGAGCTCTTGCAGGACATCCTGCTGGGGCTGCACTCCATGTGCGTCGGCGCCGAATCAAAATTCTTCAACGGGCATACCAACGTGACCTCAAGCCGCTTCGTGGTCTTTGGCGTCAAGGGACTCCTTCAGGCCAGCCGCAACGTGAAGAACGCTCTGCTTTTCAACGTGTTATCCTTCATGTCGGATAAGCTGCTCACAGAGGGCAACACCGCTGCCAGCATTGATGAGCTTTACCTCTTTTTGACCAACCTCACGGCCATCGAATATATCAGGAACGCCATGAAGCGTGTGCGAAAAAAGGAATCGGCGGTAATTCTGGCCAGTCAGAATCTTGAGGATTTCAATATCGAGGGTATCAGAGAGCTGACAAAACCCCTGTTTTCCATCCCAACGCACGCATTCCTTTTCAACGCCGGCAACATCGACAAGCAGTTTTATATGGATAGCCTACAGCTTGAGGAATCGGAATACAACCTGATCCGCTTCCCCCAACGCGGTGTCTGCCTGTATAAGTGCGGCAACGAGCGGTACAACCTTGTCGTTCACGCGCCCGAATACAAGGAGAGGCTGTTCGGAAAGGCCGGTGGGCGGTAATGGCGGTAATAACCGCGGCGACCGTCGCAAAGGCGGCCGCCGCTATCCTTTCCAATGAGAAAACGCGAAAGGCGGTAGGCTGGATCATCGCCGCCATCCTGTCGCCCGTTATTTTAATCATCGTCTTCATCTGCGGATTCATGTCGGGCGGCGCCAACCACAATAACGCCGCCGTGGATCTCTGCTACTACGGCGGTATGATCGCCGGAACCGTTCCGGAAGGATACCGGCAGCACATTGAGGATATGCAAGAAAGCTTCGCAATCATCGACAGTGACATCGCAGCCATCAGCGCACAAACCGAAAACGGCAACGGCCTTGACTCTCAGCGGGTCAAGGCTGTTTTTTATGCTCTGTTTTTCGGCGCCGAAAACCCCTCTCAAGTCGGTATCTCAAGGTTTGTAGATTGCTTCGTCACTTATGAAACCCGCACGAACACCTGGACGGATGAGGACGGAGTGGAGCATGAGGATACCTATACGATAGCCATACCTATCGCCTCGCTGGATACGGTTTACGCCAACATCTCGGCAGCCATGGGCGTGGAGATCACCGATGCTGACAGGAAGAACGCCGATGCAATCTATGGGCGGACGAGCAGCGGCGGCGATACGTTCTCCGGCAGCTATGAACGCGGCGGCGACCGGGGCATTGAGCTGGACGTTTCCGCGTTTGTCAATCTGACAGAAAAAAATAATCAGGATCTGGTGACATATGCAATTCATGCGTGGGAATCCGGATGGGGATATGTTTGGGGCACCTACGGCTCCGTCCTCACGGATTCGCTCTTTGCGTCTAAGCTGGAGCAATACCCTGACGGCGTGGGAAACTACGAGGACTTCATCCGGGAAAATTGGCTGGACGGCAGAACGACCGACTGCGTCGGACTCATCAAGGGTTACGGTTGGTTAGATCCCGAAACCCTCACCATTGACTACGGAACAAACGGGATGCCCGACATCGGTGCGGATTCCATGTACGAAAACGCCACTGTAAAAGGCGATATCTCTACCATGCCGGATACCCCCGGACTTGCCGTATGGCACAGCGGTCATATCGGCGTCTATATCGGGAACGGCGAGGTGATCGAGGCGATGGGTACCAAGTACGGCGTGGTTAAAACCCAGCTTGCAGACCGCAACTGGACGGCATGGCTGGAGATACCGTATATCAGCTATCTCACAGATTAGGAGGAACAACCATAATGAGGATCTACAGAAAAAGAACAAGGAGGCCGATGCCATGATCAAACTCGGTGTGGACAACGGAAACTACAACACCAAATCCTCGGAGGGAATGCTCTACGCCTCCGGTTATACGGTCAGCGATCAGGAATTCATCACGCCGGAGTTGCAGCTCTACTACGAGGGCAATTATTACGCCATTGGGGAACGCCGTCTGCGTTTCCAACAGGACAAGACCAAAGAGCAGGATACCTTCCTGTTGACACTGCCGGCTATCGCAGAGGCAATAAAAAAAGCCGGTACCGCCAATGCGGAGATCATCCTCGGCGTGGGGCTGCCCGTTGACAGCTATGGAGTGCAAAAGGATGCGTTCCGCAGATATTTCCTGCGGGATAACATTTCGTTTCAGTTTGAGGGGATTCCCTATCGCTGCCGGATCGTGGACTGCAAAGTGTTCGCCCAGGGGCACGCGGCGCTGTGCCGGTATTACCCCCGGCTGAAAGAATACCAGAGCATCACTCTGGTGGATATCGGCGGGTACACCGTGGATATTCTCACCGTCCATAATTTCCGGCTGGAGCGGTCAAGCTGCGCCAGCCTTCGCATGGGAACCATCACCCTCTACAGCCGTATTCAGGACGCACTCAGAAAAAGAGATATTCTCCTGTCGGACGAGCTCGTCACCGACGCCATTCGGGGACACATACAGCATACCGATAGCGTGCTGATCCAGACGACGGTGGAGCAGGCCGTCGAGGTTTACTGCAAAGAGCTGTTTAACGCCTTGCGGGAACGCGGCCTGGACCTTCGGCTCCCCACGGTATTCTCGGGCGGCGGTGCCGAACTGCTGGAACTCCAGCTGTACGAAGGCGACCTCAACACGGTAGAGGTGCTGAACCGTTTCGCCAACGCTGACGGATACAAGCTCCTGCTGGGGTGATCTTATGAGAAAACGATACTATCTTTCGTTTAACATGGACGATCCGCGGCACCGAGAAGCCGAGGCATTGGTCTCCAGACAGGGTATTCGGCAGCGCACCGATTTTGTGGTTTCCAGCATTTTGATGGCAAATCAGGCAGAGTCTGTGGAGCAAACGGTGCGCCGGGTGATCAGGGACGAGCTGAGAACGCTTCGTCTGCCCCAGCCGCCGCAGCCGGAACAGGAGGTTCAACTGAGCGATCTCCCGAACAGCCTGATCAATGCGCTGGAGGATTTGTAACCAAGTGGGTATACTTCACCGCCTCCGCTACACCAAGAGAAGGAAAGTATACCCTGATGGTTCAACTTGGAGTTGGTATGATGGGAATCTGAATCTGTTTCTTTTCTCTGATATTCGCGCCGCGAAATTAGAAGGTGAGGAAATCAAAGAACAGGAAGATAACAAAACGCGCATACAAAAGGGGGAATCAAAATGCCGCGCAGTATATATGCCATTACTTCAAATGAAAAGGCCTCGTACTATCAGACGGAGAATGTTGGAAGTCTGCTGCAACTTCTCTCCCTGCTCAGACAAGTTCACACCGCAAAAGACAGAGTGCCGTCCATTCGCACCGGCAACGCGGAACGTCTGGTGTTGTACTCAAAAAGCATGCTTCCGATTTGTCCCAGCCCGCATTTGCGGTTGTTTCAGCCGCTAGAGCCGGAGAAGTATTCGGAACTGCTTCGGCAATTTCCAGAGTGGAATACCGACGACCGCCAGATCATTCTTGACTATGACAATAATCATTTTAGTTTTACGGAGTGGGAAGATGATGGGCCGGTAACCATGCACGGTCCGCTGGACGGCGTCGTCGCCGCATATGCCGGCGCTCTTCGAAAGAAAAGCAGCACTCAGACCTACCTCAACGAAAAAGTGTTCATTGCTGAAATGGACCGTATCTGTGAGATCGGCCCTTTTGAATCTTTGCAGGGCGACAAACAGGCTTTCGGCATGGACCTGCAGCTTTAAAAAACAAGGAGGATTTATATGGGCGACAGATCTATAGAGCTATGGCTAAACCAGTATCAACTCGAAGCGCTGGAGCGCATCCTTTCGGAACACGGAACGGATACCGAAACGGTCATGCAGGCGCGGCTCTTGGAATTTTACCGGCAGACCGTACCCGAGCAGGAACGCACGGAAATCAATAATAAGATCGAGGCCGATCGCCTTGCGGCCGAACGGCTGACCCAGGAGATGCGCCATTTTTCGGTGTACCATATTACGGAGAACGGCTCCGAGTGTCACTTCGAGTCCGACTATGGTATGGAAATCATGCAGACCGCATGGCAGATGCGAAGGTATCTTCGAGCCGAGTTTGAAAAGCAGCCTGAAAGCTTCGCCGCTATCTTCGACGATGCGATCCCCATTGATGCTCAGCGATTTGATGAACGCATTGGTGAATTGCTTGATAACAGTAAAAATATCGTCGGCGCGTTTGATATCGACTTTGATAAGCAGGAATTTTCCGGCGTCCATCGCTTAGACGGCTGGAAGACTTTTGCGATGAAAGACGTCAGCATCGCGGCTTATCACGCATACCGCAGCGACTACCGATCAATGAAAGATCGGTGGGAAATCTTCCTTGACCATATCGACGGCAAGGAGCTGACGCATGAGCAAAGCTCACCGATGCAGACCATGGAATAGCGAATCTTCGCATCCGTCGCCGCCTGTACCGCCCTGTGAGCGGTTTTATCGGTAAGGGTAAGATAAACAGCCGGCCCACAGCTTTGACACGCCGTTGCGGAGAGGTGAACCCCCCTGTCGAAAAGAGTGCAGGATAAAGGAGCGGAGGCGTGAAGCCTCCGCTCCGAGCCACAAAGCCCCGCAGTGCGGGGCTTTTTCGGGGTTTCAGAACCGCAGTCGGTTTCCGGCTTTTCCAACCTGACCAACGCTGGTATTTTTGAAAAAAGCAGACGTGTAAAGGACTTTCACGCTCTTTTAAGCGCGGTCTATGACCAAATTACGACAGGAGGATATAAAAATGTTCGAGGATATCAAGAGGAAATACACCATTTGGCTGAAGCCGGAGCTGGTGCATCGGATCGACGCGCTGACCGAGCTGGATAACTGCCAGAGCCGAAGCGAATTTACAGAGAAAGCACTCCGCTATTATATCGGGCATCTGAACAGCGAGGACACCACGGCCTTTCTTTCCAAGGCGCTCGTTTCCGTGCTGCGGGGCGTCCTGCGCGACGAGTCGAACCGCTTCGCCTCCCTGCTGTTCAAGCTGGCGGTTGAGGAAGCGATGATGATGAACGTGCTGGCGTCGGGACTGGAGATCAGCGAAGCGGATCTGCGCGCACTCCGCGGACGGTGCGTCGCAGAGGTGAAGCGCACCAATGGCAAGATCTCTTTCGATGACGCGGTAGACTTCCAGAAAGGCATCGCGGAGTAAACCATGCCACGACTCATACTGAAGTGTCCCTACCTCAAGGGAGGCAAGGCGGCGGCGCATCTTTCCTATCTCGTCAAGTACATCGCAACCCGCGAGGGTGTGGAGCGGATACCTGACAGCCGCCGCCTGCTTCCCGCCACCCCCAAACAAAGGGATTTGCTGGAACAGATCGTCCGTGATTTTCCGGATACCAAGTCCCTCTTCGAGTACGAGGATTATCTCGCCGCGCCAACCGTAGAAAACGCTTCGGACTTCATCGGCATTGCGCTGGAACTCAACTTTGAACAGCTTGCCAAGCGGGAAAACTATGTGGACTATATCGCAAACCGTCCCCGCGTTCAGAAGCTCGGCACACATGGACTGTTCTGGGCCGGCGACGATCCGCTTGTCCTCTCAAATATCGCTGACGAGGTAGCGCAGCACGCCGGCAATGTGTGGACACCGATCATCTCCCTGCGACGCGAGGATGGCGCGCGGATCGGTTTTGATAATGCCGAAAACTGGCGGGATCTGCTCATGGCAAAGTCGGCCGAGATCGCAGACAGCCTGAAAATTTCTCCAGACCACTTCCGATGGTACGCTGCTTTTCATAACGAGTCGCACCATCCGCACATCCACATGATCTGTTATTCCATCGACCCGCGGGAGGGATTTCTCACCCGGCAGGGCATCGCTCAGATGAAGTCTGGTCTGGCGCGACAGATATTCAGGCAGGATCTAAACACCGTCTACGCCGAGCAGACCAAACGTCGTGACGCGCTCGGCATGGAAGCGCGCGAAGTCATGGAGCGCCTCGTCCGCCAGATGCAAAACGGTATCCTGTACAACGAGAAGATCGAGCAGCTCACGGCGTACCTCGCCGACCGTCTGCAATATCACTCAGGAAAAAAGCAGTACGGCTATCTTAAAGCCCCGCTTAAATCCGTGGTGGATGAGATCGTGGACGAGCTGGCAAAGGACAGCCGCGTCGCAGAAGCCTACCGGCTGTGGTATGAGATGCGAAACGAAGTGCTTAACACCTACCGTGACGAACTGCCTGAGATGCTTCCGCTCTCAAAGCAAAAGGAATTCAAATCGATCCGCAACATGGTTATCAAGGAAGCTCTGCTCATCAGCGACAGAACCATGACCTTTGAGGAACCGGCATCCGTGGACACGGTATTGCCGGAGCCGGAGTCCGAGGACGATACGCCGCCCGATAACCCTCTGCCGGAAGATGAAACCTCCGAGCCGGAGTACGACTCCAGAGAACAGACTCGGAGGCAAGGCTCCTCTCGAGGCCGTGGTTCTTCCGCTTCCTGGTGGACAGAGGACTACAAGCTGGCGAAAAAATATCTGTTTGGGGATGAGGATGCCGGAATCCCGCGGGATTTTTCTGAAGCCCGCGCACTGTTTCTGTCGGAGGCGGAAAACGACAACCCCCTCGCCATGTACGACCTCGGCCGTATGAGCGCGGACGGCCTCGGCCGCGAGGCCGACGCGGAGGAAGCCCAGCGATGGTATGCGGAAGCCCTTGCCGGGTTCCACGCGGCGCAGGAAAAAAGGCCGTGGAAATATACCGAATATCGCATCGGTAAGATGTACGCCGCGGGGCTTGGCACGGAGCAGGATTATTTGCATGCGGCAGACTGGCTCACCCTGTCGGCCGACGAGGGATACAAATACGCCGAATACTCTCTTGGCGGCCTGTACTATCATGGCAAGGGAGTGGAGCAGGATCAGGGTTATGCGTTCAGGCTCTATGCGCGCGCGGCAGCACAAGACTTTCCGTATGCCAGCTTTGAGCTGGGCAAGATGCTGCGGGACGGTATCGGCTGCGTCAAAAACAGCGCGGAGTCGGAAAGACATTTCCGAGATGCCTTTCACGGTTTTGTTTCCTTAGAGGAACAGAGCCACGATGATAAGATCCAGTACCGGCTCGGCTGGATGCTCCTAAACGGCGTAGGCACGGAGAAGAATGTCACGCTGGCGAAAGAAATGCTGGAGAAATCGGCCGGCGTCGGAAACCCCTTTGCCTGTTACCAGCTTGCCAAGCTCATCCTCACCGAACCAAACCCCACCCCGGATGAAGTGGAAAAGGCCCTTGCCTTTCTCAAGCAGGCGGTGGAAGCCGAAAATCCCTACGCCGCATATTTTCTCGGCAAGCTCTGCCAGGAGGGGCGGCATGTCCCCCAAAACATCGCAGAGGCCGCGCGGTTCTTCCGGTTATCCGCGGAACAAGGCAATGAGTATGCGGCATACCGGCTCGGCAAGCTCTACCTGGGCGGCGAGGGTGTTCTCAAGGATGTGAGCGAGGCTCTTCATTGGCTGAACTTTGCCGCGGACAAGAAGAATCAGTTTGCCGAATACGCCCTCGGCGTCCTCTACCTCAAAGGCGAGGATATCCCGAAGGACACAGCCACGGGAGTGGAATACCTGAAGCGGTCTGCCTCTCGGGGCAACCAATTCGCACAGTACCGGCTCGGCAAGATTTATCTCGCCGGCGAAGACGCGCCAAAAGATGTGGAAGCGGCGCTGCGGTATCTGCATGACGCCGCGGAACAAGGAAACCAGTACGCGCAATATACCCTTGGCAAGCTGTATCTCATGGGCAGGGATGTGTCGAGGAACATGGAGTCCGCCGTGCGCTGGCTGACACTCTCGGCGGCACAGGGGAATCAGTATGCGCAGTTTTTCCTTGACAATCTTGACCGGTTTCGCAACCCTTCTGTGTTTCTCGCCGCCACCCGTATGCTTCACCACATGAGCCGGATCTTTGCCGACAACACGCCGGCCGGGAAACGCGGCGCAGGGATACAGCTCGACCGCAAGCTCCTGCGAAAACTCAAAACCAAGAAGATCGCCCAGGGGCATAAGGCGGACGATCATGAGCAGGAGCAGACACCGGGCATGACAATGACAATGTAAGACTGGAGGTGTTCAGAAAAGTGTAGTACATTCCTTGCACCTGCGACAGATTCTTAAAATGAGGTATATTCGAGGAACAATTGGCAATAATAATAGAAAAATAATCCAAGAAAGGATTTGGCCTTATTGTTTCTGGGATTTATCATTCGCAAATTGCGTTTTTTAAATAACCGCAGGCATTCTGTACGCGATGATTCCGCTGAAAATCATAATAGCACGCCGAAACAAGAACCCAAAATACAAAAACAGCTCTCTAATAACCTGGACTGCCTGAAAGAAATACTCAGCGGCAGCAGCGATTTAAAAGTACATCCATTCCGATTCGGGCCAGACGGAAAATTCACAGGCACATTAGCATTTATTGACGGTCTGGTGGATAACCCCACTTTGACCAATGCAATCCTACGTCCAATAATGAACTGGCGGCCTAACGGCAAAACGCTCCCGGACGCACAGGAGCTGGCTGATGTACTTGCTCAGGTGGTATTGTGTGCCGGCGACGTCAAGGAAGCTTCGTTGTTGTCGGAACTCGCCTCGGGATGCCTTGCAGGAGATACGGCGGTTCTTCTGGATGGCTGTGCAGTCGGACTTGTCATCAGTACAAAGGGCTGGGACAAGCGTAGCGTTACCGAGCCCCAATCCGAGACAGTGGTACGCGGCCCGCGCGAGGGATTTACCGAAAATCTACGCACAAACACGGCACTGATCCGGCGCAAGATTAAGAGTGGGCAACTTTGTGTAGCCAATATGACCGTTGGGCGGAAAACCCGGACCGATATATGCCTGATGTACCTAAGCGGTGTGGCAGACCCCAAAGTGGTGGAAACAGTAAAACATCGTATAGACCATCTGGATGTAGACTCAATCCTGGAATCAGGCTACATCGAGGAATACATTGAAGACGCACCCTTTTCTCCGTTTGCCACTGTTGGGTACAGTGAAAAGCCCGACGTGGTGGCAGGCCGATTACTTGAAGGCCGTATTGCCGTCGTAGTAGACGGCACACCGTTTGTTCTGACGGTCCCGATGTTGTTTATTGAAAGCTTCCAGACAACCGAGGATTATTATACGCGTCCGCTGTACGCCAGCATGATGCGGATAACACGTTTCTTTGGCTATTTTATCACGGTATTCGCGCCAGCCATATACATCGCACTGACTGCCTTTCATCAGGAGCTGATCCCCACGACACTGCTTTTTACCATCGCTAATGCACGTGAAGGAACCCCCTTTCCGGTTTTTTTAGAAGTATTTATTATGTTATTTGCCTTTGAAATTCTGCGTGAGGCTGGAATCCGGCTGCCGCGCCCGGTCGGACAGGCAATCAGCATTGTAGGGGCTTTGATTATGGGAGATGCGGCCGTATCGGCCGGCCTGGTCGGCGCACCTATGGTGATCCTCGTGGCAATCACGGCGGTAGCCAGCTTTCTGGTACCCAATCAGAACGATTCGGCATCCTTGCTGCGGGTAATCATGATGGTGTTGGCCGCATTTGTGGGCTTTTACGGTGTGTCAATGGGGTTTCTGGCTGTACTGCTCCATCTCGGATCACTGACATCATTCGGCGTACCTTATTTTGATGGCTTCGCCTGGACGAGCAATCTACAGGACTCGGTGGTGCGGATGCCGCTTTGGTCCATGGTCAGACGGCCAAGGGATATCGCGCGCGGCGACGTAACACGTCGCCGTTTCTTTATTCCGCCCCTTAGGCCTTACGCACATCAGGATGAGGACGATTCGGGAGGTGGAGAGGGGCATGAATAAACAACGGTTAAAGCTGGTTGCCGCTGTTATGCTGCTCTCGGTGCTTATTCTACTTTTATCAGGCTGTTGGGATAACCATGAACTGGATAAACTTTTTATCGTCACAGGCATCGCACTGGACAAAGCAAACGATCCCGAGCAGTTGGATATTTCCTTGCAAATCGGCAAGCCCAAGTCAAATGTCTCAAATTCAGATAAATCGAATTCTCAGCAAGATTCCACCATTCAGTTAAAAACCACCGCTTATACAATGATGGAAGGGCTGATGGAATTTAACCGGGACAGCAGCCGCACCTTGCTCCTGCAGCACAATCAGGTGCTGTTGCTGGGATCGGCGCTGGCCGAACAGGGCATCAAGGACCACATTGACCTGTTCCTGCGCGATCAGGAGGCGCGTATGGAGGTTCTTATGATGATTGCCGATGGTCGTGCCGAGGATGTGCTTTCCGCAAAGCTGGATCAGGAAAAAATCTCCGGTATATTCCTGGCGCGCGAAATGCAGGACCTATACGCTGTATCGCCGTATTATAGAATTCGTATGCTGGATTTTGCATCCCGGCTGCGGGACGGAACGACCTCACCCGTAGCGCCTATTGTCGCAGTAGTGGATGAGGACAATAAACAGAAAATAAAGATTGACGGCTTTGCAGTGTTCAGAGACGGGAAAATGATCGGGCGCTTAAACAACGACGAAGTAATGGGCTATATATGGGCAATGGGAGACGTTAAGCAGTGCGGGGTCGTGGCAGACTGCGACTTGGGCAGAGCGGTGTTTCAAATCATCAATCTGGATACAAAGAGAGACGTAACTCTTCTGCCGGACGGTGGCGTCCGGGTCACGCTGACTGTGGACGCTACGCTCAATATCGATGAACTGCGCGGTTTCAATGGAATGACGTCCAAGGATCTAATGCCCTATCTCGTTGACCTGGCGCAAAGTGAAATCCGGCGGAAAATCACTGACACATTTGAGACCACACAGACATTGAACGCGGATATCTATGGGATCGGAACGTCGGTACACCGTGAATATCCAAAAGAATGGAAAGAATTAAAAAACCGTTGGAACGAACTCTTTCCGGATATCGAACTGGACGTTCAGGTTAAGGTGCATATACCAGCAACGGGTCAAATCGTAAAATCTCTGGAAATGGAGGGAAGCAAGTCGTGAGGATTGATAAAGGATTGATTTCGGGCACTCAATTCATGTTTTCGGTGGCTTGCTTCATTCAAGCCTCAGCGCTGTTGACCACCTTTATTTCAGCCGTTACGCTTCAGGATTCGTGGCTTGTGCTATTGTTCGGCGCTGCGCTCTGCCTGCCTCTTATATGGTTGTACCGGACTCTGATGGTTATGTTCCCGGAACAGAATCTACTGCAGATTCTGTCTGAGGTGTACGGTCCGGTTATAGGTAAAATCATCGGGATAGCCTATATATGGTTTTTTTTCACGCTGGCTTCGCTCAACCTGACGGATCTCGGAAATTTCACAAAGCTGACTATCTTGCCGGAGACTCCAAACGTGGTGTTGATTCTCATATGCGTACTGGTCTCCGCCTTTGCGGTTCGTAATGGCATTAAACTGGTTACAAAATATAGCACTCTGTTTGCGGTTATTACGTTTATTTTATTTGGCATCGGTGCCACACTCATGTTTAACCAAATTAAGCTTGAGAATTTCCTGCCAATGTTCGACCAGCCGGTCGGGAAATATGTTCAAGGCATTCATATTATCGCCACAATACCGATCGGAGAACTGGTAACGTTTTTGATGATCCATCCCTACGTAAAACTATCGCGCCGCGATACCACGAAGTATCTGTTCTTGGGGTTTGGACTCGGCGGAATTACAATTCTGGTCGTATTGCTGCTGAATATCGGGGTGTTAGGGAACTTGCTGGACATGTTCACGCTCCCAACCCTGGTAATGCTGCGTCTGGTCAATCTGGGAATGGCATTGAGCCGTATGGAAATTATATTTGCTGTCATTCTCGTTATGCTGCTGTTTTTCAAGGTTACCTTTCTGTATTATGTATCGGTGCTCGCAACTGCGCAGCTTTTCAAAGCGAAGGCATATCCGCAGCTCGCATTGGCGGCAGGCGCACTGATAATTGCCTACGGACTCACACTGTACCCCTCTCTGGTAGAACATGCCGCGTCCGCTCAAGAAATAACCCCCTTTCTTTGGACTCCGTTTGAGATTCTGATTCCACTTTTAACCTTTTGTATTGCCAAACTGCGAAAGCTGCCCAAGACATCTAAAGAAATGGCCAAGGAGCAGGAGGTTTAGTGCATGGTATTGATATTGACAGGCTTTACCCTGATTGCATTAATAGATCTGATACCCTTAATACGGCAGCACGCTAAAAGTGGTATCGCTGCATTTAGCATAGTATTTATAACAGCACTGACGCTGGCGATTCTCCAGATAAACAAGGTAGAGGTACCAAGCGTACTGATTCTGCTGGGTGATGCATTGAAGGCTTTGGGGATAAGCTACTAAGACGATATAAGAGTGGAGGTGTTCAGAATCACACAGTACATTCATTTCACCGACGATCAGAAACTCCGCGCCAACTCTGTCGATCTGGCCGAGTTCCTTCGGCGGCAAGGCGAGAAGCTCATACCGTCCGGCAGGGATAAACGCCTTGATTCGGATCACAGCATCACCGTGCGGGATAACCAATGGTACGATCACGCCACCGGCGAGGGCGGCCTCGCCATCGATTTCGTCCAGCGTTTTTATGACCTCTCGTTTCCTGAAGCCGTCACGCGGCTTCTTGGCGGAGAGCGCGGCGAAGTGTACGCACCGGCAAGAGAAAAGCCGGAGGCAGTGCAAAAGCCATTTGTGCTGCCTCCGGCTCATTCGGATATGCGGAAAGTATATGCTTATCTGCTGCAGAAGCGGCTTATCGACCGCGAGGTGCTTTCAGCCTTCGCGCACGACAAGTTAATTTATGAAAGCTGCGAGCTCTCGAAGGATGGTAAGAAAGAATACCACAACGCCGTGTTCGTCGGATTTGACGAACACGGCGTTGCCCGTCATGCCCACAAACGAGGGCTCTATACCGAGGGCAAAAGCTATCGCGGCAATGTGGAAGGCTGCGATCCAGCATACAGCTTCCACTATGTGGGTGCCAGCGACCGGCTCTATGTGTTTGAGGCGCCGATAGACCTGCTGTCTTTTATCTCGCTCTATCCCGCTGACTGGCGTGAAAGCAGTTATGTTGCCTTATGCGGTACGCCGGAACACGCCATGCTGAAGATGCTGGAGCTGCATCCGAAGCTGCGGAGCATCGCGCTATGCCTTGACCATGACGAAGCGGGCATCGAAGCCACGGGAAGGCTCTCCGATATTCTGCGGAACAAGGGCTATGTGAACGCCTCCGTCCTCCGGCCGCAAAACAAGGACTGGAACGAGGATCTCAAAGCAAAGCATGGCCTTTCTCCCCAGCCCGCGGAGGAACATCCGCAGCTCACGGCCTGTGCCGATATTTGTAAAAGGCTCACCGTGCTGTCGGGCGAAGCGAAACCGGAGCATCCGGAACGGCAGTTCTCCGGGCTGCTGACTCAATACAGAAGCCATCTTCATTGGGGACGCTTTGAAAAAGCCGCCGACTGCATGGAGCAGATGGCGGTGCTTTCTTTATCCTTTGTAGTACGGGAGTATCGGCAGATGGGGGACATCACCTCAACTGATCATATGTGCGCCGTCCTGCAAAGCCGCTTCAAACCGTATCAAAATCGGAGCAAGCTCATAAACCGCACGGACGAGCTTGCCATGAAGCTCCAGAGCGTTCTGGCGCGGGGGTCTGCGGAGGGCATCCGCAGCCGTGAACAGAAAGAAGCTCTCGCGGAGGCGTATCTGGATGTTGCCCTCGACTGCGCCAAAGTGTTGGTGCGCCTCGAAGCGGACACGCAAAAGCAGGAACAGAAGCAGACCGGTATGGTCATGCAGGGGAAACATGAGGCAGGTCAAATCGCCGGGATGGAGATGCAATAAGAAGGTTAAAGATATGAATGCACCTGCCTTGAGGCAGGTGCATTCATGAACCTTTAGCAAACAGCGTTTTTCCCATGCTGCTCACGGCTCTGCCTCTTCCGTCATTCTTTGCCTGATACATCAGACGATCGACATCGTCGATGAGCTTGGAGCATGAGGACAAAGCATAACTCACATTGTCAACATAAAGGATGCCCGAGCTGAACGTGATCGGCATGTCCAGGGCCTCGGAATAATAGCTCTCAAGCGCCTCATGAATTCGTTTCAGTATTTGTGTTGCCTGCCGCTCATCCGTTTCATTAAAAACAAAGACGAATTCTTCACCACCGAAACGGCCTAAAAGATCGCTTTTGCGGATATATCTTCTCGAAATATCCGCAAAAACTTTCAATATTTCATCCCCGGTTATGTGGCCGTATCGGCTGTTTATTTCCTTAAAACTATCAAAATCAATCAAGGCGATGGTGAATCGGTAGCACCCCCCGTTTGATTCCAGCAGATTCTGCACAGCTTCCATCAAACTGAATTTATTCATCGTTTTTGTAGGCAAGTCAAGCAAGAGCCTTTTCCTCAACTGTATTTCCCGCTGCTTTAATTCGGTGACATCCGCGAAAGAGAGCGCAAAGAATCGTCTGTTGCAATATGTAATTGGATTTCCGTTTAACTGGAACCATTTTTTTCGATAATGATTATTCCAATGAAAACAGTATTGGCTCACATAGTTTTCAATCGGGATATTGTTTCGCCGGATTTCCTCCATCGCATTTAAGATACCGCAGTTAAAGCAGTTTTTGCCTTTGCCGCAGCCGGAACTATTATTCCGGAGTTCCCTGCAAAAAAAGGCGCGGCCGAACGGCAGTCCTATAATGTCATATGGCTTTGATCTGAAATACTCAAACATTCGGTTGTTTGCAAATACAATATTCAGGTGTTCATCCACTAAAATCTGCCCTGCAAACGAATAAAAAAAAACATCCTGAAAAAGAGATTCATTTTCTTTGAAAACGAATTCGCTGCTCATCGGTTTTCCTGCCACTCGATCACCCGATATCCTTTCTTAACAGAAATCTGCTTTCATCCATTTTCGCTTGCGCATGCTGAAACGAAGTCCAATATTTTATAGACATCCTCCTTTTGCGCCGGCTTACGCAATATTTTCAAGGGAGCAGCTGACATAAATGCATATTGCGTATCAGACGCTGTAACAAACACAATATGGCAATCCCGATCGTATTGCCTGACATGCAGGGCGATATCAACTCCGGTCAGTTTTTTCATGCGGTTATCCAAAAAGAAAACATCAAAGTATTTCTTGTCCCGGTCGAATGTTTCAAGAAGCTCTTCGCCACTGCCAAATTCGCACAGATTAAATTTTATGTTCTTTTCCGCTTCGTAAGTATGTATCATTTCAGCCAGGACCTCGCGCAATATAGGCATGTCGTCGCATATGGCAATGTTAATCAATAGATTCGTCCTCCAGGTTAACAGCTTTGATTTTATCTATGCAAGAAGCACACATAACTTTATTCTCAAAAAGGTGCATGTCGTCTTTTGAATCACAGAAAATACGGCTCTTGCCCTGTTTATCAGCAAAGTATTCTCTGTGCATCCATTATAGTATTCTTTGCGCTGATTTTCAAGTCATTCTGTATTCTTTAAGATAACTATAAGGGAGGCTGAAAGAATATGATATTAGACGGAAAAGAACTTGGGGCGGCAATCAAGGCTGCCCGTATAGACAACAAACTAACGCAGGAGAAACTGGCGGAGATGATAAACGTGGCTTCTGTTCACATCAAGCAGGTCGAAGCCGGGAGCAGAAAGCCGTCCGTTGACCTTCTTTTTAAGATCGCCATAACATTGAATATGTCAGTGGATACGGTATTCTTCCCGGAAAGGCTGGACGGCCAGGAATTGCTACAAAAAATCATACGAAAACTGAATATCTGCTCTTTGCATCAACTGCATGTAGTTTATACCACAGTCAACGCTATGACGGAAAACCCTGAAAATTTAGTCTGAAGCATTATTGTTAGGCAAATAGATCGATCTCAAATGGCTGCAATCGGCAGTTTATAATTTAATATCACATCAATATAAAAAAGTGGGAACCTGCCGGTTCTCACTTTTTTAATGTCAATTTGAAAAAAGAAGGAGGCAATCATATGCAGGGATCACAAATAATTACCCTTATTTCTGCAGGTGTAATCATGTTCGTCGTACTCGGCGGGCTCTCCCTTTTGGCACATTACTATACCCTTAACGGAATCAAATCAAAAACGGTCGGCGATGGCCAGCACGGTACCGCCCGATTTGCTTCAAAGGGGGAAATCAAAAAGACCTATAAGCATATCCCGTTCGAGCCGGAGGCGTGGCGCAAGGGCAAGAATCGTCCGGAAGCCCAGGGCATCATCCTCGGCAGCACCGGCCGAAAGAACGAGGTCACGGCGTTGGTGGACACCGACGACGTCCATACGCTCATGATCGGCGCGTCCGGTGTTGGCAAGACGGCGTTCTTCTTATATCCGAACCTCGAATATGCCTGCGCGACGAAAATGAGCTTTCTCTGCACCGATACCAAGGGGGATCTTTATCGCAACTATGGCGGCATCGCCCGTGACTACTACGGATACAATATCGCAGTGATTGATCTCCGCAACCCCACAAGGAGCGACGGCAATAATATGCTACATCTTGTCAACCGTTATATGGATATCTACCGCAAGGATGAAAATAACCTTGCGGCAAAGGCAAAGGCAGAGAAATACGCCAAAATAATCAGTAAGACGATCATCAATTCCTCCGGCAACAGTGCGGCGTTCGGTCAGAACGCCTTTTTTTATGACGCTGCCGAGGGGTTGCTGACCTCCGTGATCCTGCTCCTTGCCGAATATCTGCCGCCCACCGAGGACGATCCGCGAGAGCGCCGCCACATCATCAGCGTGTTCAAGATGGTGCAGGATCTCCTGGCCCCGAGCCGGATCAAAGGCAAGAATCAGTTCCAGCTTCTGATGGATAAGCTCCCGCCCGATCACAAGGCGCGCTGGTTCGCCGGCGCCGCGCTCAACTCCGCGGAGCAGGCGATGGCGTCGGTCATGTCCACCGTGCTCTCCCGCCTCAATGCTTTCATCGACAGCGAGATGGAGCAGATACTCTGCTTTGACTCGGCGGTCGACGCGGAGCGGTTCTGCAACGAAAAGACCGCCGTCTTCATTGTGCTGCCCGAAGAAGATCTGACCAAGTATTTCATGGTCAGCCTCATGATCCAGCAGTTTTACAGAGAAATCCTCTCGGTGGCCGACGAGCAGGGCGGCAAGCTCAAAAACCGTGTGGTGTTTTACTGCGACGAGCTGGGCACGATCCCGCCCATTGAGTCGCTGGAGCTTATTTTCAGCGCCTCCCGCTCTCGCCGCCTCATGATGGTACCGATCATCCAGAGCTTTAGTCAGCTTCAAAAGAACTATGGTAAAGAAGGCTCGGAGATCATCATTGATAACTGCCAGGATACCATCTTCGGAGGTTTCGCGCCTCAAAGCCAGACCGCAGAGGTGTTATCCAAAGCCCTCGGCAGCCGCACAGTCATGAGCGGCAGCATCAGCCGGGGCAAAAACGATCCGAGCCAATCCCTCCAGATGATGGAGCGGCCGCTGCTTACACCGGACGAACTCAAGAGCATGCCAAAAGGCTGGTTTGTGGTCATGAAGACCGGTACACATCCCATGCAGACCCGTCTACGGCTTTTCCTCGATTGGGGTATCACCTTCGGGGAGCCGTACTCTGTCCCTGAAAAAGCACAACGCAAGGTGGCCTACGCTGACAAAACAGAGCTGGAACAGAGCATCATCCGCCGCCACATCGCCTGCGTATGCGAAGAAGAAGCGGAGCCGCCCGAGGATGCGGTTAAAGGCGGTATATCCCATACCCCGGCGCCGGAGGCTGATGGTGGTGCCTCCCAGCGTCGCCAAATTCGGACATAGGAGGCTGATTATATGAGTTATTTTGATACTATCTATACCGAGGAACTTCCTCACAGGGCAAAAGCCATATATATGTATCTCAAGGACAGGTCGAACCGTACCGGCGAGTGCTGGCCGGGGATCAATACGATTGCCGCCGACCTCGGCTTGTCCCGCAGCACGGTCAAACGTGCGATTCGTGATTTAACACAGCGCGGCTTCTTGAAAAAGGAGCCGCGCTACCGTGAGAACGGAAGCAACAGCTCCAATCTTTATCTGGTTAAAAAAATGTGATAGCGCGGACGAGCGAAAAAATATACCCTTCCGCCAAGGGGATAGTGCAACTTTTTGCTGACCCGACCTGCGGTTCATGATGACCCTACTTGAAGGCCCCACCCTAACAAAGAGCTATATCATCAGAGAAAGAACAAGAAATTAGTTTATCCTTCCAACACGGGGATTGAAGCGATATCCAACCCCCCAGACAGTTTCAAAATATGACGCTTCATCTATTGCGCCCAACTTTTTACGAAGGCCTTGAATATGAAAACGGACAGTATCATCAGGGTTAAAAACCGATTCGGAATCCCATATTTGGTCATATATCTGTACCCTTGTCAGCACTTGGAGGGGATGTCGCGCAAACAAATATAGTATGTCAAATTCTTTTTTTGTCAGTTCCAGCCGCTGCCCCTTGAGTACAACAATGCGGTATTGGGGATCAATAAGGAGCTCTAACCCAAACACTAAGGTATATATATTATCAGCATCATTACGAAGCTCTATGTATCGCCTAATGAGAGCTTCTGCACGTGCAACGCACTCCTCTACTTCAAATGGCTTAGAGAGAACATCATCGGCTCCGCTTTTTAATGCTCTTACTTTATCTGCAGTACTGGCGTTCGCGGAAAGGATCAATATGGGAACCGGTTTTGAATGTCGCATTATTTTTAACATGGTTAAATCAGCTGTTTCTAAAAGTAGAAAATCCATGATGACAAGACAGTATTGATGTTTCATAAAGTTGTCCAATCCATTCTGGTAGGAGAGTTCATAATGAACATCAGTTAATTCATTTTCAAGATTGTTTTTAATAAGGCGACAAATTTTTAGGTCATCATCAATGATTAAAATACTTTTCCTCATGGGAAGACCTCCTTTCCAACAACTGTATTTTGCTATCACTCGACGAGTTTAACAAAATCTCTATTCAATCATCTACACATCTTTTCATAATGGAATCAACTTTGGCGGAGAAGAAACCATATCGTGCAGCTTTTGCATCCGCACATCCGTTTGTGCAATCACATCCGCATTGTCTTTTAATTCTTTTACGATTGCGTCTGTCTTTTTGTCACCCATCTTATAAACCATTTCATGCTCCAGCGTCGCCCAATAATCCATAGCGATGGTTCGGATTTGGATCTCGGCCTTTACACGCTCGGTCGTATTCGATAAAAATATAGGAACGGTCACAACGAGGTGCAGACTGCGGTAGCCATTTGGCTTGGGGTTTTGAATATAATCGGAGCGGCGGATAAGCTCAATATCGCTCTGAGCGGTCAGCAGGTTGGCGATCAGGTAGATATCATCAATATAGGAGCAGACAACACGAATGCCGGCGATGTCGTCCAGATGCTCCTTTGCCGATTCAACGCTGATTTCGTGGTCTTTCCTGAGCAGCTTATCCATAATACTTTTGGGTGTTTTGACCCTTGTTTTAATCTGCTGGATCGGATTCCGATCCATAGTGACTTTAAGCGCATCATTCAAGTTTTCAAGCCGGGTGGCAATTTCACGGGCGACCGACAAATATGTGTTTTCCACGGCCAGGAAAGAACGAATGGCCTGTGCAATCTCATTGGGGATCAAATCCCCTGTAATTCCATCAAACAGATATCTGGTTTTTGAAACATCAATATGCGGCATGGCTTTCCTTTCTGCTCCTGCGTTTAAATAGAATGCCGAGCGTATTGGGTCCGCAATGGTTCGCAACCGTGCATCCCGTTCGGGTTTCAATGACCTCGTCAAATTGGGCATATTGACAAATAACCTCTCTTATTTTTGCAACGGTCTGCGCGGAACACATGGGATGTGTGATAAACACCCTGCTATAGTCGATGTCTTGTTTGATATACAGCCTGTCTTTTACATAGTGTTCAAGACAGCGTTCAAAATTTCCCCTGTATTTTTTCCCGACTTTCATTTTTCCGTCAACGACTTCAATGCATGGCTTTATCTGAAGCAATCTTGCTCCGATGGCTTCAAGCCCTGAACAGCGCCCACCCTTATGCAAATAATCCAGACGGTCAATCACAAAGCTTGCGTCCACTTTAGGAATCGTTGCCTCCAGCCTGCTGCAAATCTCCTCCGGCTCCAGACCATCCTTTGCCATTGATGCGGCGTCATAAACGATATGCCCGCTTCCGCTGGAGAGGTTGCGCGAGTCAACCACATGAACATTCTTAAAACTCTGTGCCGCCTGAACCGCACTCTGATAACAGGAGGAAAAATCCGAGCCGATGCAGATATGAATGACCGCCTCGTTTTTCGGTGAAAACTCTGCAAAGAAATGCTCATATTCATAAACATTCACGGCTGCGGTCTTGCATGTTTTTCCTTCCTCGTCCACATATCTGAATATGTCCGCAGGCGTGATGTCCACGCCGTCCCGAAATGCTTTGTCATCCACAAGAATGCAAAGTGGCATCAACGTAATGCCCCTATCGATTAAAATCTCGGGAGAGAGGTCACAGGTGCTGTCCGCGGTTATTTTAATCATGTTCGTTACACCTCTTTTGATCGGTTTTTTTCGCTTACCTCAACTTTCTCTTCATCAGGTATATATTCCAATATGTCTCCGGGCTGACAATTCAAAGTTTTACAAATTCTATCCAAAGAAGAAAAACGAATCAGTTTGGCCCTATTTGATTTCAGGGTTGAAAGATTATATTTTGTAACGCCGGCCTTTTCCGCAAACACAGAAAAGGGAATATTTTTTTGCGATAATAGGCTTTCGAGCTTTACAGCAATGGGCATGGCAACCGCTCTCCTTTAAATAATCCACCAGGCAGGATCAATCCTTTTTATCCGTAGTCAACACTATGCTTCTCAGTTTTTGCCACGCATCGTTATACCTTAAAGACTTCAATTTCGGAAAGGCGCGGACAAGCCTGGTGTCCTGGAATCTGCCTACATTGATCAGCTTTTTGATTCGCTCGTTATAAAACTCGCTCTCTTCAAACTTGTCAAACAGAGCGTTTTTCAAGTCTCCCGCGCGTTTTGTGTATTGATCTATGAAACGATCAAGGGCAGACTGGATTTCCGCCAGCCTGCCGTTGAGATGAAGCAAGTGCCGCACCGTGATATATAAATCAAGCATGACGACAAGAAAAATGATAACGGCGGCAGAAACCAGCGTCCAATCGGGCAACTGATTTGTAAGACCGCCGACAAAGGGATGAATATACTTTATCAGCAGCACCGACAGGATGCCGAAAACCACCGCCCCCAGCAGGCTGACCCGGCCCTGAAAGTTGACGCGATGGTTGGAATAATCCCACCATTTCGCATGAAACAGCGTTTCAAGCAACACGGCTGTAATATATTCGACCGTACAGGTTAAAATCATGCCGGCAAAAAACAGAATAATGACATTGTCCGTTCTCTGATCCAAAACAAATATGGAAGCCAAAGCCCCAAAACCATATACCGGACAGATCGGGCCATTCAAAAATCCTCGATTCACAAGTCTGCGTTCATCTATGGAACAAATGGCGGATTCATAAGCCCATCCCAAAAAGCTATAGGTAATCAGCCACAAAAAATACTGTGATAAAAAAATCAAACAACGCCACCTCAATAATTTATTTCATTGGGTCTATTTACTTTTGAACTTGTCTCCATAAAAAAACAAATGGAATGTTTCTACAACACAGCAGCATTTGTCTACCATGCAGACACCAATGTTTCCTTATATTTTGGAAGTCTGACTGCCAACGGCCACCTGTGCGTTTGAATAATGTCCCGCTCGACTATATTGAGCCAAAAATAGCTCTCCGCATTTTCAAGCACCGCTTTGGAATACGAAAGTCCGTGCAATCCATGGTCGTAAGGGAAAAAATCATGCAGCAGCGCGCCTCTGATGACGCTTCTGCAATTGAAGCCCTTTCCCAACCGGCTGCAAAGCAGGTAACTGTAATATGCGACCGCCACACTGTGTCTGAAGCAGGTTGTATTACCATGCCGCTTATAGCGGTCAAGCTGCAAAACCTGTTCGCAATTGAGAATATCTTTTATGCACTCATTAAAATACATACGCTGCTCCTGCGATAAGGTCACAAAATCTCACCTTCAGCAAACACATTCGATCTTAGGGACAGTAAAAATCATGTTTTCTTTGTAAACTCCGTATGGCATTTAAAACAGGTGATGGCGACTTTTCCTTTTCCTCTTGGCACGCGCAGCTTTTGTTTGCAATTCGGGCATCTAAAATATTTATAGTTCTGAAAGTCTTTAAAATCTCTGCGTTTTTCATTAAAGTAAGAATACACAGGGCTTAACAACATCATAAATTTATAGTTTTCAAGCCTGCGCTTTTCTATCTGTTTTGACAGCGTTCTGTAAATGCACACCCCCAATGGAGCAAAGCTTAAATACGTTATTTGTATCCGGCCGCTAAATTCGGCTGCCACAATCAGCGGAAAAGATAATACGAGCAGCAACATTGAAAGCTGATCGCATCCGTATCGCCCGGCCATCAATTTTTTAAGCCAGTTCATACGATTTTCTCTTCTTTCATTTACCGATTATTTCCCGCTGCCAAAGAAAAACAGTCCGATCATATCAGGCCCGGTATGGGTGCCAATGATCGGCCCGACATTGCTGATAATTACATCCTTAACAGCAAACCTCTGCTTTACCATAATTGAAAGGATTACCGCGTCGTTGAAGCTGTCTCCGTGGCCGATGAAGATTGTCTGCTCCTTCGGCTTAACACAGGATTCCTCCATATGGGCGACAAGCGATTCAAGCGATTTTCGGCGTCCACGTGTTTTTTCGCGTAGGACAAGACCGCCTTCCTTATCAACATGAAGAATCGGTTTTACCGAAAGCATAGTACCTACTACGGCGGATGCGGCACTCAGTCTGCCCCCGCGCTTCAAATGATTGAGGTCGTTTACCGTAAACCAATGGCACAGGTGATTGTGGTTTTGAAGCACCCAATCATTCAGCTCGTCTATGTTCAATCCTTCCTGTTTTTTAAGCGCGGCGTGGTATACAAGCATACCCTCTCCTGCGCTGGCACAACGCGAGTCCACGCAGTACACCTTTCGCTCAGGATACTTTTCCATCAATTCTTTTGCGGCTATTACCGAAGATTGATACGTGCCGCTTAAGCCCGATGAAAAGGCTATGTAGAGAATATCCAGCCCGCTTTTCAATACAGGCTCGAAATAATCCCCAAAATCCGAGCTGTTGATCTGCGATGTTTTAGCCATTTTCCCCGAGCGGAGCATTTCATAGAATTTGGAATATCCAAGCTCTCTGCCGTCAGGGTAATGCTGATAGCTTTTGCCTTCCATTTCAAAATACATGGGAATAACGGAAATATGATGAGCGTCAATGAGCTCTGCCGGGAGGTCTGACGCGGCATCGGTAAAAATAACATAATCTTTTATCATATAAGCTCCTTGCTCTGCGGCGCACAAATCCAAACAAAGGCCCCGGCCGGAGCGTGGGGCTTTTCGGACATGCGCCGCGGCTGCCACTTTATCGGCGGGCGGCACGCCGGATTGGATCTTTCGGTCTGAAGGAAACCCGTGGTTTCCGTCAAACCGCCTGCCGCGCTTTGATGCCGCAGTCAGAACAATGGTCACAACCGTGCGACTCTGCCCATAGCCTTTCCGCCGTCACGGCCCAATTTTCGGCGGCGTGGTCACATTTTGCGCTTAAATCACGGACATCCTCCGGCTTTATCATATCTGTGGATTTTGCGCCGGATGCTTCGATCATGTCAACAATACGCTCTGGATTGTCGAGCAGGGGGCAGGGACGCAGATGGTTCTCATTGAAGGGCTGATTCTTGTGGTATTGCATGAACAGCGGAGATTGCAATGCATCAAGCAAGGTTTTTTGATGGATATTGGAGTCCGCGTAATGGATGAACGCGCATGGCTCGATGTCGCCGCCCGCGTTGATATGCAAATATCTCCGGCCGCCCGCAATACAGCCCCCGGCATATTCGCCGTCGTTCCAAAAGTCCATAGTAAACAGCGGCTTTGTTGTCCGGAATTTGCGAATCTGCCGATACATGAATTCCCGTTGATCTGCGGTTACCATCAACTCGGGAGCAGCATCGACACTTACCGGCATATAGGTAAAGAACCACGCAAACTTCGCGCCTTTCCCGATCATGTAGTCGAAAAACTCTTCACTGCCGATTACCTCTGTATTATGGCTCGTATAACAAAGGGAAGCGCCAAAGACAAGCTTTTTACGCTTGAGGAGCTCCATGGCACGGATGACTGCCTGAAAAGTCCCCTTGCCACGCCGGGAATCCGTTGCATCTTCAAAGCCTTCAATACTTATTGCAGGTACAAAATTCTTTACGCGCAGCATTTCGTCTGCGAACTCCTCATCGATTAAGGTACCATTTGTAAAGGCAAGGAACTCACAGTCACTGTGTTTTTCGCAGAGACGGATGATGTCTTTTTTGCGAACGAGCGGCTCGCCGCCGGAATAGACAAAGAAATATACCCCCAGTTCCTTGCCCTGCCGGATGATGCTGTCCAGCGTCTCATAACTCATGGACATCTTGTTCCCATATTCGGCCGCCCAGCAACCTGTACATTGGAGGTTGCAGGCTGAGGTGGGGTCCATCAGGATCGCCCATGGTATGTTACAGTCGTACTTTTCCTTGTTGACCTCCTGTATAGGAAATCCGATAAAGTTTTCATTTAATATGAAGTTATTGAAAAACGCCTTCCGCACCCCAGGATCAACATCCGTCCACATGCTGAGAATCAGCTTATACCAGTTATTGTCCTTATCCTCGATGACCTTGCGGACTGCGTTTAACTGCCCTTTCATGGTCTCCTTCTTATCAAAACGATCCATCCAGTCCATGAGCTTCGGGACATTCTTTTCAGGATTGGAATTCAAATAGGCATACGCCAGTTTCAACCCTGTGGAACCGATAATGTTGTTCATAATATAACCTCCGATCAAAGTTTATCTTAAATGAAGTCTACCATATTGCAAATTTTGAGTAATTAGACAGAAAAAGCATGTGTAAAGAAACTTTACACATGCAGATTTCTGTCAATAGAGTACATCGCTATTTCAGGGTAATATAAAAAATATAAGAACGGAAGTATCTTATAAGGAGGGAGCTACTCATGTTGGAACTACAGCATAGGCTGATAAGGCAGACAATCAATATTGCTGTCAGTAAAGCGATGGAAGATATGAAAAGCAATACAAGGCGAAGCATAAGAAACCTGATCGATTTAGGTCTTCTTTTTTCAACAAGTGAAAATCAGAAATGGTTTTTCAATACCGCCAAAAAGGTCATATCCAATCCGCAAAATCCCTACAACGCGCTGGCCGCCAGAATGATAGCCGACGTTGACAACGATACGATCAAAAAAGTAGGGCTGAACCTGGGGTACAACAGCCTGACCTATGGAGCAAATAAACTACGGAAACGGCAGGAGGCAATGGATCGTCCGTTTCCGTGGCTATTGGTTTTCGATATTTCTGAATCCCACCCTGATTTTTTTCATCAAATAGAGAAGCTCATACGCGAAGGGCAGGAGCTGGGTATTTACAGCTATATCTTCTGTCTTCATGAGGCAAACGATATTGCCGATCTGTGTGGAATCGTAAAGCAGTTTGACGAATGCCTGTTTGTATTCAAAGCGCCTTCCGCTCTGATTACGGATCAAACCGCCGCTTCCCTGCGGGGAATCCATAATGCCGTGGTTTGCGTACAGGCGTTGGACGGGGATCTAAAAAGCGAAAGCTGTGTAAACGCCTTCAGGATATTAAAACAAAACCGCTGTCTGTATGGTTTTCATTTAACCTATAACGAGGATAACATGGAAAAAGTGACCGCGCCGGAATACATCCGCTCCGCAATTGCTCTTGGCATTCTGTTCGGCATGTATATTGCCGATGCCGGCGTTTCCTCTTTGTGCCAGGATGCTTTGTATGCTTTCGCATGCTCCGAAAGAGGGGAAAAGGGTCAGCCGTTGATAACGCTTGAATGGTTAAGCGATATGCGCCATGTCAGCGGGAAAATCCTGTCCGGTTGCGGATACATGGTGATAAGCTCGGCGGGGAATGCCTGCTGTGTATTCAAGAAGGTGAAATACGCCTTTGAGAACTCGCTTCTTGAAATGCTTCAAGGCATGCAGCCCTGTACAAGTTCTTAAATCATGTTCAACAAGGAAGTTAATATTATGATAGTGGAAAAAAGAAAGAACTTTATTATCAACGTCATTTATTTTGCCTTAATCATCGCCATTGGGTATATTGCAATAAAATATGTGCTTGGTTTGCTTATGCCTTTTATTATTGGCTTTATAGCGGCTTTACTGTTAAAGCCGGTAATCAATTCTGTGTCCGAAAAATGGCATATCCATAAAAAAGTTGTCGCCGTTATCCTGATTCTGCTGTTCTATGGCGCGGCAGGCTTTTCCCTGTCCTGGATCGGCGTAAGGCTGATCATGGCGCTGAAAGATGGAATCGTCCAGCTTCCGGAAATGTATTCGACGAATATCGAACCCGCGATCTATGAGCTCTTTGAAAACGCGGAAAAACTCATAGAGAGGCTCGATCCCCTGATGGTTCAGGCAATTAAGGATATGGCGGTTTCATTATCGCAATCCGTGGGGTCGGTCGTTTCTAATATTTCCTCAAAAGCGATTGAATTCATATCATCTGCGGTATCTTTCATGCCCGGCCTGTTCTTATCAATTATCTTCGCAGTCATTTCATCCCTGTTTTTTGCTATGGATTACAGTAAAATTACAGGGTATATCGCAGGGCTGTTTCCGGTCAAAAATCGGAATCTATTAGTTGAAATAAAAAAATTTGCCACCGGCATCGGTTTAAAATACGTACAGGCTTATGCAATTTTAATATCCATAACATTTGCCGAGCTTGCTTTGGGGCTCTCTCTCTTGAGGGTGGACGGGGCGATCACCGTGGCCGCGCTGATCGCTGTCATCGACCTACTGCCCGTGCTTGGCACGGGCGGCGTTGTCATTCCGTGGATCATTATTGAACTGATAAAAGGCAACATGCCGTTTGCTTTCGGACTCGCAGCGCTATACCTTATCATAACCGTAGTCCGCAATATATTGGAGCCTAAGCTGATAGGAAAGAAAATCGGGCTGCATCCCCTTGTCATGCTGATATGCATGTATGTCGGATTAAAAGTCTTCGGATTTATCGGCCTTTTTGTTTTGCCTGTTGCCGTAGTGATCGTGAGGCATCTTTATGATAACGACAAAATACATTTTTTCGGGCAATATCCGCATTAAGGAGGCTATAATCGCATGTATAATGAAATATTCAAAATAGGTTTCATATCAATACACGGCTATGGGCTAATGATAGGGATAGGCATCTTATGCGCCTTGGTAATAGCGGGGAAACGGGCGAAAAAAAAGGGCCTTGATGCGGATTTCGTGTATAGTTTAGGAATGGTATCCCTTGTATTCGGATTTATTGGCGCAAAATTGCTTTATTGTATAGTCGAAATAAATGTGTTTCTCAATGAGCCTATGCGCATTTTATCCGGAAGCGGTTTTGTACTATATGGGGGTATCATTGGCGGCATATTAGCGGCAATGATATATTGTAAACTCAAAAGATTTAGTTTTTTACAATACTTTGATTTGACAGCGCCATCCGTAGCACTGGCACAGGGGTTTGGACGAATTGGCTGTTTTCTTGCCGGATGCTGTTATGGACGTGAAACAGATACCGCTATTGGTATCGCATTTCACAACTCGCCTATTGCACCCAACGGCGTTAAGCTTATACCAACTCAGTTGTTTTCAAGTGCGGGGGACTTCCTGATTGCTGTCGTGTTGTTAGTATATGCACGAAAAGGCCGAAAAAGGGGGAAGGTCGGGGCTTTATACCTCGTTCTTTATAGTGTGGGAAGATTCATAATAGAATTCTTTAGAAACGATTACAGAGGCAGCATAGCAATCCTGTCAACATCTCAGTTCATATCTCTAATAATTTTGGCAATTGGCACAGTAATGTTTTTTATGGGAAAACTGCCTTGGACTAACAAAGAATGAATTTTTCAGCGCGTTTTACAGCATGAGCGCACTTCGCGCAAGGAGATAGAAAGACTGGCTGTATATCTTAAAATAAAAGAGCTTGTTTTCGGTTCTCAGGCTTATTGCAAATTCTCCGATCTTATCTCCCGTATATTTTTTACAGCCAAAACAAACAGCGCCTTTATGGTTTGAAAAACAAACGCTTTCGTCTCAACATCGATATCTTTAATCGCATCCAGCACGGCAGCGGCTTTTCGGGGCCAATCTCCTGTCAGGTCATAAAATGTGGTAGCGTTTGTTGCCTGGATAATCTGAAAAAGGGTATTCACAAACAGCTCCCGTTTCTCGTCGTCAAAGGAGTTGACCCATTGGTTCAACGTCCCGTTCATATAGAGCGCACTTTTTTTCATCGACTGCACGTATTGAAAATCATTGCCGTCAACAAGCCACGAAAAAGGATCGTGCTGCATGAGCCAGACGCGGTTGCTTTTTACTACGGAATAATTTTCCTGATGTTGCAAAAGCATCCCGATGACGGATGACTGCGGCAGGGTCTTATGAATTCGATCTTGTATAACCCCATATTCATTGCTCAGAAAAACCTCATCCCTGAATCCAGGCCCGTCATGACTAAAAATCTGCGTGATCCTTTCCTGTGCGGTTGGGTGGCATTTTATGGAGGAATAGACCGCGATATTTCCTCCTTTTGAGTGTCCACCAATTTTTAAGGGGTATGAAATTCTGTCCGCGACGGCATTCAGATAGGAAACCCCTTCTTCCTGCGACGGAACGGGGCTGATAAAGGCCATATTAAAGTCCTCTTTCCATCCGACAAAGGATGAATCGGTTCCGCGATAAGCGATATAAGCCGAACCGTCATCCAGCAAAAACGTAACGGCTGAAAACTGCTTTTCAGTCTCGGGATCTGTTTTATTGACATAGAAAATCACTTTCATGTCACGAAACCTTGAACTGCCCGCAAGCGCAAAGAACAGGCGCTGGTTGTTTTTACTGTCCCATGTATTATGAAACAGCGCGTCTGTGTTATCCATATCCGCTATTTCTTTTATGCTCATCGGCGTCGCAGCATCGGACAGGCCGGAAGCGAAACCGTCAAAATTCAGATAGGCCAGTTTGGATAAAATCAGGCTGTCAACCCCGCCAAATTCCATGTTTATAAAAGGTTTGTTTTCTTCTATTGCATAATTGATGATGTTTTTCATATCATTCGCTCCAATTTCGGCCGGGAATATATTAAAAGCAGCGCGCACCGTTAAAAACTCGGACACCATAGAATGAAAAGCGCTGTGTGTTTATAGCGTTCATTCCTATTTTATCGGATTTTCCGCGGAGGTCTTTTCGCTTTGGCTTTCCAGCTCATAAAGAATGCTTCCGTCAAATAGAGATCGTATCTGCGCAATAAATTCCGTTGGCTCCTCTTTCATACCATTATTGGCCCATCGCACAATCATGCCGACAAAAGCGGTGGAAATAAATTCAGCGATAAATCCCCATTTTTCCTCTTCAAATTCCGTGCCTTTGATGTTCTCTATGACGGCAACCGAAATATCGCGGATGTAATTATGCAGATATTCCTGAAAGGAGTTTTGTCCGGTTGTGTTAAGCGCTTTCATATAGAACGTCTTGTTTTGCCGCATATAATTGCACAAATCCTTCAGACCGTCCGTCCAATGCTCGACCGTATCGTAAGAGCTCATAAAACGGGCGGTCTCCGTATAATAAATCCAGTTCATGAGGTCGTATTTATCCTTAAAATGATAATAGAAGGCTTGCCTTGTCAGCCCACAATCATTTACAATATCGCTCACGCAGATCTTGCTGAAGGCTTTCTTAGCCATCAGTCCCTTTAAGGAATTGGCAAGGGCCAGCTTTGTAATGTTTGAATCCGACATGACAAACCTCCTCTCTCCAAGCCTGACATGATGTATATCACATCTTCATGACCACAATCCTTGCTATGATAATCTACTTGTTTTTTCCTAAAAACGCTGTGATTTCCCGGATCAAGGAATCCGGATCGAGCTGATACAGCTTAAACAGCTCATCCTGTTTGCCCTGCCCGATAAACTGATCCGGAAAACCAAACAGCTTTATGTCGGGCTTAAGTCCATGCCGGTTCAGCATTTGCAGAACACCGCTTCCGAGGCCCGAAACGATGCTGTGATCCTCTATCGTTACCGCCTTTTTTGTCCTCATGACGGAGTCGATAATCAACTCCTCGTCCAGAGGTTTTACAAACCGCGCGTTGATTACATCAGCGTAAATACCTCTGCCTTTCAACTCCGCTGCAATTTGAAGAGAAACTTCCACCATTTTCCCCGCCGCAATAATGGAAATGTCGTTCCCTGTACAAAGCTTGATCCCTTTATGGAAGCGGACGGGCTCCCGCATTTGCGCCAATAGCGCCGCGCCGTTTCCTTTGGGGTATCTGATGGCGATGGGGCCGTTATGCTCCAGAACGGCGTATCTGAGCATCTCTTTTAGTTCCGCATAATCGCAGGGAGAAAGGATAGACATATTGGGAATATGCGTGAGAAAAGACAGGTCATAGATACCCTGATGCGTTTCTCCGTCCTCGCCGGTAACACCCGCCCTGTCTATTGCCAGCACCACATGCAAATTTTGCATGGCGACATCATGGATGATCTGATCATACGCCCGCTGCAAAAACGAAGAATATACCGAAAAAACAGGGATCAGCCCGCCTTTGGCCATACCCGCGGCAAAGGTCACGGCATGCTGCTCGGCAATCCCCACATCAAAAAATCTTTTCGGATACTTTTTAGAAAATTCCACAAGTCCCGTGCCGTCCCGCATGGCGGCGGTAATCGCTATAAGCTCGTTTTTTTCTTCGGCAAGCCTTAATATTTCTTTTCCGAAAACATCCGAAAAATTGTCGTCTTTATGATTATGAATTTTACCTGTTTGGATTTCAAAAGAGGATACGCAGTGAAAGGCGTCGGGATTTTCCTCCGCAGGTTTATATCCTTTTCCTTTTTTCGTATGAACGTGTATCAATATCGGCCCTTTTATGAATCTGGCTTTTGAAAATATACGGATAAGTTCGTTAATATCATGGCCGTCTATGGGGCCGAAATATCGGAAGCCAAGATCTTCAAACAATGTTCGCTGCATAATTAGGTATTTAACCGAACTCTTGATTCTGTCCAATCCTTCGACAAGGCTCGTGCCAATACCGGGTATCCTGGAAAAAGCCTTTTCCAAAACTTCCTTCATCTTAAAATAGGCAGGCTCCGATCTTATTTGCGATAAATGTCTTGAAAGACCTCCTACATTTTTGCTTATGGAAAATTCATTGTCGTTTAAGACCACAATCAGATTATTGAGCGATCTTCCGGCGTCGTTGAGCGCCTCGAAAGACATCCCTCCTGTGAGCGCCCCATCACCGATTACGGAGATTACCGAGTAATTCTCTTTTTTCAGATCCCTTGCTTTTGCGAATCCAAGAGCGGCGGATATTGAAGTGCTGCTATGCCCCGTATTGAAAACATCATGTTCACTTTCCTGTGTTTTCGGGAAGCCGGAGATACCGCCCAGCGTTCTGAGCGTATTAAACCGCTCTCTTCTTCCCGTAATCAATTTATGTGTATAGGACTGATGCCCGACATCCCATATGATTTTATCCTTTGGGGAACTGAAAACATAATGAAGCGCAATCGTGAGTTCTACCACGCCCAAATTGGAAGCCAGGTGACCACCTGTCCCTGAAAGGGTTTCTATCAGATACGCTCTGCTCTCGTCCGCCAGTTGTATTAATTGATCCGACTTCAACCCTTGTATATCGCCCGGATCGGAGATCTGCTCCAAGAGATTATCCACCCTCGATTGTCCTTTCCTTCACTGCTTTATTTGCTGCGCTTGAATTCGGCGGCTTTTTTATTACAAATCTGTTCATAAACATTTGCTGCGCGATCTGATAGACGTTCCCGATAATCCAGTAGAGGCCCAATCCGGCAGGTACGGTAAAAGATATAAAACCGCTCATGACGGGGGACATCAGGAGCATATTTTTTTGCATGGATGACTGCATCTGATCGCCGCTTGTCTGAGGCGTCGCCTGCATGGAGTATTTTGCGGATATATAGGATGTGAGAGCCGACAATACAGGTATCAGAAGCAGAAGGAAACTATGTATGCCCACGCCGGGATTTATATAAACGCTGGGATTCCAGGCGGGTATCGCTCCGAGATTGATCCCCAGGAAATCCATGTTGAACAAATCTGCCGGTTTCAGCAGATGGGCGACCTTCTCCAGCAGCTCCGTATGTCCGCTGAAATAAGCGATGATACTCAGGTCTTTCATATTCGCAAGCTTGTCGGCCCCCTGCGGTACCATTTCATATAGCTGTCCTATTGCCTCCGCGGATATTCCGGCCATGTATTTCAGCGGCTGCGAGATCACATAATACAGCGAAAACAAAACCGGCATCTGTATCAGCAGGGGAAGGCAGCCCCCGGCAGGGCTCACCTTATTCTCCTGATATAGTTTCATCAGTTCCGCACTTTGCTTTTCCTTGTCGTCTTTATACTTCTTTTGAATTTCCTGCATCTGCGGCTGAAGCACGCCCATTTTTGAGGTCGATTGAACCTGCTTTATGGTCAGGGGAAGCATCAGGGATTTTATTACGACAGTAAAAAGTATGATCGCAATCCCATAATTTTGGAACGCAATGTGATCATAAATAAATTTTAAGACGGCTCCCATAGGGCCCGCGATAATATCAAACATCCTTTTTCTGTTCCTTTCCTGAGGAAAGCGCGCTAATAACACAACAGGCTTTGAAGCCTGCGTACATTTTTCCGTTCTCCGAAATCAAAAATCTCCATAAACGCGCAATATTTGTCCGCCGCGATGACAATGCAGGTCTCCTTATATTTAGGCAGCTTTATCGTCATAGGCCACATATGCTTGCATATAACGTCCTGTTCCAGTTCGCTTAAATGGAAATATTTATTCGCATTTTCCAGCGCAACGCGGGGGTGTGTGAACCCGTGCAACCCCTCATGCGATTTTTTGATATGCCAGTCGTACAGGAAAAAATCGTGAAGGAGCCCGCCTCTGGCCGCGGAGCGGTAATCAAGGCCCAGCCTTCTGCAAACAAGATAGCCGCTGTATGACACATAAATACAGTGCTCCAGGCAGTCGATATCGCCATGCTGTATATAATTTTTCATTGACTTGACCATATCATGGTCAATCAGGTCGTGGATACACTCGATATATTCCTGATCGTCAGAGGAATCCGCCTTTAAACGTAATTTTGAGATAATCCAATCTACCACTCCGGATGCTCCTTTCGCATGATGATTTTCAGCGCCTTGACCTGAACATGGAAATCACAAGCCCTAAAACGATAACGGCGGCAAACGCCAGGCCTGTTTTGAGTACGGTAATATTGAAAACAACCATTTCGCCGCTTGTATTCGCGCTGAGGCCGGAGCTTATAAGGACACCGGCGATGATGATGCTTACGGCAAGCAATATCACGCTGAAAGATATTCTGTTGAAAATCCGTTCCAATCGCTTTTTAAGGTCATCCATCTCTTTCATCTCAAAAGGAACGGTAAAGTCCTCATCCTCCGCTTTGCGCAGGAGGTTTCGCATGGCAACAGGGAATTCAGTGAGCAGGTTCCCATAATTGAGCAGGTTCTTTTTTATTTGGCTTTTCACCTTATCGGCCGAAAACGACTGGTAAATCAGCTTTTTTGCAATGGGCTCCGCCACGACAAAGGAATTAAGATCGGGCGCCAGCTTTTCCAGCAGCCCTTGAAGCGTTCCCAGGGTTTTGGCGAGCAGCGCGAATTCACGCGGTATTTTCACATGGTTTGAAAACGCCGTCTGAAAGACTTCCTGAAGCAGCTCGTCAATCTTTATCCCGCTCATCGGCATGGTCAGGTATTTTTCGATGATTGCGCCGATACCCCTTTCAAAATTTTTAACATTGCGGCGGTCAGGCATGGCGTCCATATCAAGGATGGAGCTGACCACCAGGCCGGTGTCTTTGGAGGCGACGCCAATAAAAAAATGGGAGATCATTTCTTTGCGGGTTCCACTCAGGCGGCCTACCATCCCCAAATCGAGAAATATGATCGTCCCGTCCGTCAGAACCTGAATATTGCCCGGATGCGGGTCTGCGTGGAAAAAACCGTCCCGGAGCACCTGGTTGCATATGGACGCTGCAAGCCTCTCTGCGAGCTCCCCGCGGTCGATACCCGCCTGATCCAAGGCATCGGAATCGCTGATCTTGATACCCTCAACATATTCCATAGTAAGCACGCGTTTTGTCGTGTATATCCATCTTATCTTTGGAACTGCAACGCCTTCATCCTGGCTGAAATTGCGCAGGAAGGTATCGGCGTTTTCTCCCTCTTTCGTAAAATCCAATTCATTTTGTATTGTCTTTTCAAACTCCGCCACCATTCCACTGAAATCATAGAGTTCTCCATATTTCGTGCGATGGTCGACAAAATGCGCCAAATTCTTGAGAATATCCAAATCCAGATGGATGATGTCTTCAATGTCCGGTCTTTGAACCTTTACGGCGACCTGTTTCCCCGAAACCAACCGTGCGCGATGGACTTGGGATATTGACGCCGAGGCGACAGGCTGCTCGTCGAATTCTTTATAGATATTTTCCAGATTATCATCAAATTCAGCTTCAATGAGCGCTTTTACCCTGGAAAAAGGGAAAGGTTGCACCGAATCCTGCAGCTTTTTAAGCTCCTCGGTAATATCAGCTGGTAAGATATCCCGCCTTATGCTTAAAATTTGGCCCAGCTTGACAAACGCCGGTCCCAGTTCTTCCAAAGCCAGCTTCAGCCTTTTCCCGGCCGAAGTCCCGGCAATATCAGGCGTGGTGCCGGCGTCTGAAACTTTGCCTTTTATCTTTAAAGGGTACCGGAGCCCAAACCGCTCCAGCATCAGCCCGAAACCATGCTTTGTAAAAACAGCGATGATCTCCCTGTATCTCCTTGCGTGAATGCGCTTATAATGCATCTTATCAACCCTATCCTGCCATCCCGCGGCATTGCAAAAGATGATCCGTTTCATCCGCGCAAACGGACGGAGCGGACGCTCTTTTGGAATTAAGTCAAAGGGGAAAGGACGCATACCAACCTTTCATAAGTCAGTTAAAACGCCTTACGGTTGCTCCGCGTCCTTTCCCAAATCTGCCGGTTTTCCAACATCCCGGGGTATTGCTCCCTTTACTTTGTGTCCTCGTTTTCCCGAAGCGCCTGCCGTACTTGTTCCCGCACAATTTCTGTGATTTCTTCCTTTGTGACGAGGTCTTCCTTTTTTGCCACGTTCACATGACCCAGGGCATTTGTAACCTCCTCAGAAATCAGCTTTTTCAGCTCATCCCTCTGCTCTGCGCCCCTTTGCACAAGTTCTCCGGCAAATTGACGGGCGTCTTTTTTTGCCACCTCGCCTTTGCCAACCAACTCTTCCACGAACTCCTCCACCTTTTCCCGTGAATACAGCAATAGTCCCAAGCCCAGGTTGACCGATTTTTCAAATGAATTTGACATGACACATACTCCTTTTTAATTTAATAAATTTTCCGCCAGATTTAAGGATTCAAAGGCGCTATCCCTGTCGGAGCCGAGTATTACTTGAATGGATGTCCCAAATAGCGCGCCGAACGCTAATTGCGCTATGCATTTGGGAGAATACCGCTGCAAACTTTTGCCCGCTATCGTGTCAACCGGCAGATTTCTTTCGATGATTTCCGTGATGGCGTTAAACAAGCTGTCCAGTTGTTCCCTGAAAGACGGAATCCATAAAGCCTGGGCTGTAAAATCAATAAAAAGCCTTAAAAGCTTTGGATTATCTCTAATCAGTTCCTTAAAGTATCTCACAAGAGACGCGAGTTTATCCTTTGCAGCCGCTGTAGATTTTAGAGTAGCCTCGATTTCACTTAAGTATTGATCCATCATCATATTGATGACTTCACTGAATAAATTTTCTTTATTCTTGTAGTAATATGCGAGCTGGCTCAATGCGACACCGGCCTCATCGGCTATATTGCGCATGGACACGTTCGCATAGCCATTAGCAGAAAGGCAATCATAGGCCGTATTAAGAATCTTCGCTGATGTATCTTCTTTTTCTGTTTTTCGTTGCATCATTACACCTCCACGCATAGTTCGGACGACCGTTCTAATTCTATCATATTGTTTTACCTTTGTCAAACGATAAGATTTTTTCCTCGCTATTATGAATGAATCAGGCAGGCCAAAAATATACAGTAAACGTTACTCTTACCGCCGGGTTTACTTTCGGCAATGAGCCGCCTACTAAATTACATTACCAAAACGTCTCTCCTGAGTGAGGTATGCTTCTATAATCTTAATGAGTTCTTCTTCTGTGAAATCTGGCCAAAGTGTATCGATAAAGAATAATTCGGTATATGCCATCTCCCATAATAAATAATTGGATAGTCTGCTTTCTCCTCCGGTACGTATGAGCAGATCAGGCTCCGGTATATTTGCCGTATCCAAATAAGCAGAGATCGTTTTCTCTGTGATATTTCCTTGTAAAATAGAAGTATCAGCCATCATCTTTTGGATTGCCCTTTTAATTTCATCCCTGCCACCATAATTAAATGCTACCTGCAGGTGTAAACCCTGTTGCGAGCAGGTCATGGCTTCTGTCCGGGAAATGATATCCTGGAGGGAGGAATTTAACTTTGACTTATCACCTATTACAGTAAGCCTGATTTTATTCTCCATGAATTCCGAACAGGTATCTTTCAGGTAATTATAAAGAAGCTCCATTAAGAAAGTTACCTCTTCTTCAGAGCGTTTCCAGTTTTCCGTCGAAAAAGCATAGACGGTCAGATATTGAATACCCAACCGGCTGCAAGCCTCTGTCATTCTCCTTAAATTTTCACAGCCTTCCTTGTGCCCATAGATTCTTGGCATCAGCCGTTTTTTTGCCCATCTGCCGTTCCCATCCATAATCATAGCAACATGGACAGGCATATCATTTTTATATTCCATCATCCTTGCCTCCACCAAAAAACAAAAGACCCTTATTGTTTATATCAATCATATCTTGCGATATCATTTTAAATATGCATTTTTTTGTTCAATTCCTTTATCATATTTTCTCCCTGAAAGATGAATATTGCTGACAGAAAGATAATACTGACCGCAACACATAGGATGGACGGGTAAGGCGTTTTTACCCCGTCAAGCAGAAGAGAAATGATTGGGATGATACCAAACAAACAATCCAACATGGCATAGGTAATATATTCCCTGATACTGAGCTTCATAATCTTTGCCGTTATATACATAACCAGTTCGGCCGACACGCATACAATCGGTATTAAATAATCCAATGACCAGCCCTTCCAGCCCGTCTGCCAGTCCCAAAAAACAGACAGCAATGACACAACGGCCACCTGCCAGATGATGGTTTTCGGTATATTATGCCCTTTCCGCACAACGACGATTAGTCCAATCCACATACTGATAAGTCCGAATATAACGAATATCGGCCAATTCCCAGCGGCAGGAAAAATCTTCTGAATAGTAACACTGGCTACTACTGCGGTAAAAGATATAAATACCAAAATCCGGATTGCCAGATGGCTCTCGTACGCTCGCGGTATATCGGGGAATATCTCTTCCCGGGCAAAGTCAGAGTTGGGCGTTAAAAGAGTGTTGCCGCATAATACGCATTTTTCTTCTCTTCCCCGGATGCGGATCCGGCACTCACTGCAATACTGCATTCGGCTTATCCTTTCCCTCAGATATTGGACGATATCTCAATCTCAATTTCAGCCTTTGAAAGCAGCCGAAAAAACGTTCTTTGGATATTGGTTTCCCGATATGGGGAGGAAATGCTCACGACCAATCTGTCACCGTAGGAGCACAAGGTCATCTGGGGCCTTCTGGCACTGATGCAGGCAGAAAACTGCCGGATAGCGGAATGAAGTTCCGTGGGCATGGATATCTTCCCAAGATTGGATACCGTTGATGTTGTTTGTCTTCGCGCTAAACCGGCAACAATCCGGAGAATGAGATCTTTTATTGGTAAGGGTATAATACGGGTAAGCAGGTTTTGTTCCATTGCCATATATTTATTTGACCGATTATTCAGATACTCCACTGTAATATACTTCTTAAAATGATCACTCACACTCTCAATCACAGTTTTCAAGTCATCAGTGTCCTTCTCATAGCTGTAACCAATATTAATGCAGCTGAAAAAATTTCTTGCCGTGACCGACTCGTAATATTGCCGCAGGTTGACCGGGACAGTCAAAATCACCGGATGGATCTTCTTTCGCGCATGCATATCCTTACCGATTGCGTAAATGTATAACGATGTGAGAAAGACTGTCAGCGTTGTATGATATTTATGGGCCTCATTCAAAACATTCTGGGTGGACATAGAACCTTCAATCAGATTTAATCTGTTATCGGCCCGTCTCACCCCGTGAATTTGATACGCCCTTACAGCTTTTGGGGTTTGCATTTTACTGTTCTTTTGACTGCCGCCGACAAAATATTTATCGAAGCTGTCATCCATAAGCCCACTTATTGAAGAATGATCATTGACGAGAATCGTATTCGCAAATTTTTCTTCATGTTTGAACATCAAATAGTAATATACGAGGGCTTGAAGAAAACGGACGGCCCCGGTGCCATCGGAAAGAGCGTGAAATACCTCAAGATTGATTCTGTTTTTATAATAAATCACCCGAAACAATAGGTTGTTTTTATGTCCCAGATAAATTGGCGCGCATACCGTGTCTGATTCGATCTGGACTTCCGGCCTGATATCGCTGGCTTCAAGATAATACCAGAATATTCCCGTTCTCATGACAGACCGATAGAGAGGGTAATCATCGATAGTCCTATCCAGCGCTTTCTGCAGAAATTCGGAGTCTACCGCTTCATACAATTCACAGACAAGCCGAAACACCTTGGGGTCTTTTACACTCCAGGTTGCCGGAAATATTTTTGAGGCATTTTCAAGGCTTGTCCATTCGATATCTTTTTGATGCTTCATATCCTTAATTCCATTTCAACGCTGTGCGTCATAATAAGAACCACTTGCCCGGATTCTCATCAGCCCATAGAAAATTACTTATGATTTATATTATACAAAAAACGTATGAGCGTGCTTTTATAGCTGTTTTTCAATACGATTCATTGTTGTCCCCGTTTGTGCTGCTACACAGACATATTACAGCCATACTGTGCGAAGAGCAAATATTTTCGAAAAAAGCCATTTCTTTACCCAATATTATTATATAAAAAGATAAAATATATATTTACCGGAAACGCCAATAATCATTTTTATCCAAAATACTATCATATGATTTTCGGGTATTTCATGGGTTTATCCTTGAAACATAATCGTTACCGCAAACCCGCCGACGAAACAAAGAAAGTTCGTTTATGGGCTAAGTCGCTCCACGCAGTAAAACCAAGCTATCATAAGGTTTGTATTTGCCAAGATAGTAAACGTCTGTTGCTTTTTACCCATGTGTTTATTATAATATGATTAATGAACGGTTGCAATGGTTATTCGAGAGAGCATGTGATGCTTATGCCACAATACGCGCTATATTTGTTTAGTATTTGATGGGGAGATATTATGAGCGATATACGCAATAATGACCGAGTGGATCGGCGCTGTATTAAAACGAGGAAAGCGATTAAACAAGTTTTTATTCGGCTTATGACAGAAAAAGATATCAGCGATATTACAATCAAAGAAATTGCGGACCAAGCAGATATCAACAGAAAGACTTTTTATTCCCATTATACAGATGTGAACGGGGTACTGGATGAAATAGAAAACGATATATTGGAACAACTTTGTGGAATAATTGAGAGCTTTGATATTCAGAAGGCCATCTATGACCCTTATCTGATCTTTAAGGAACTGACCAATATCATCAACGATGATTTCGACTTCTATAAATATTTCCTTCAATCCACGTCTGACAGCAGGTTACTGGAGAAAATAAAACATATACTGAAAAATAGGATTATCGAACTTGTGGGACCCGAAATAAATAATAAAAAAATGCTGCCATATGCAATTGAGTTCGCAGTATCCGGTATCCTATCCATATATAGAGAATGGTTCAATTCTGATCGGACGTATTCACTGGAAGAAGTGTCTGCTTTTGCAGGTTCATTGACTTTTAATGGATTATATGCGATTTTTAGATAAAGAAGCGGCATAATTAAACAATGGCGAAAAGTCTTCCAAGCGGCTTTTCGCCATTGTTTTTACATCCATGCGCGGATATCTTCTATAAAATAATTGAACGGAGGCAGTTACCTTGGGACGGTCTCCTTCGTTCTGTTTTCATAGCAAAGCGGTGGAACTAAACTGAATAGTAAAGCAATATTCATCTTTTTAGCGTAATCCTCATCATCTTCTTGTACGGGAAGCTTTATACCGCAGTATATTCAGAATAAAATGATGTAGATAAGGATGTCGTTCTGATCGGAACGACATCCTTTTTTGTCGTTTTTGCGATTTCCCTATAACTTTTCTATAACTAAACTATAACTTTTCTATAATATTTCCAGTATTCTTAAAGTGATAATAGGATAATTATAACCATCAACCTTATAGCAAATAGGTTCATATCTGGTTAGCTATGGCGTAGATGCAACATGGAACGCTGCACGATGGTAACAAAAAGCCATTGTTTCAGCATGGATTTAACGTCCTGTTTATGCAAGTAGTAGCTGTTTTTGCTATACTGGTGCTTCGTGAATACATTTTCAAAGCCACAAAATACTGGCGAGAACATAGGTACAAGCGGCACTTCTAAGAACAACCAAAGGTATAAATAGCTTGGATAACGAAAGAAAAAAGCAGTTGGACAAGCTCTATAGGCTTAGTCCGAAAGAAAGATATATTTTATTGCTTTTCTGCTGGCAGAGATTTTCTCTTAAACGAATTGCCAAAACAATAAGCCTGCCAGTGTTTATAACAAAAAAACGTCTTTATGCTGCGTTGAATAAGGCTGTGAATTCTTTGGAGGTGTGAGTATCGCAGCCGCTTGAACATAAATCAAAAATGAATAATCTTATGTTAAGGGCAAACCCGCCGAAAGGCGGGGACGCAAAGCCAAAGGGTCTACGACGCTTAAAAGCGTTATGATAGCCTGGTTGCCAAGTGTTGCATGCGGAAGCCTGCCCTTTTTTGGGCAGGCTTTTGTGCTGATGATCCATTTGCAACTTTTGATGGATGTTTTTTGTAATGGCTATTTAGGCCCCCGACTTTCGCCATTTGCTATGAGCGAAAGGGGTATCGGACATGTATTGTAACCAATCCCATAGGAGACTGAAATAAAGACGAAGGATTTCGTACATATTCATGTTTCCTTATAATTTCATACAAAAGTAAAAACCTGGTGATTTGCACTGTGCAAATTGCTGGGTTTTTTCTTTCGACTTTTTTCTTCCTATTTCGACCAGTTTCTACCAATCTTTTGGTTATACGGATTTACACAGTAGATACTGACCGTCCCCGTTGCCGCTCTCCTCCGCTCTCCATTTTTCGATTTCTAAAATTCGAAAAAATGGAGGACTATATCATGTCTGAGCAAAAAGAATACACCATTATTGTAAAAGGTAAACGAGTCCCAGTGACTCGAAAAGTATATAAAGCGTACTACAAGGAATACGAATATGCCCGGAATATCACCAGAAAGGCAAAGAAGCATGAGCTTTCCTTGGAAAAATTAAAGGAAGATGGCGTAAACCCCGCTTATATGTGTACTTCGCCATCTCCGGAGGACATGGTCATCCAAAAGGAAACCCAGGCTAAGCTACACAAAGCGTTATCTTCTTTGCCGAAGGACGAGCAGAAGCTCATTTATGAGTTCTTTTATAAGAAAAAGAGTGAGCGGGAGCTTGCGGCAGAAACCGGAATACCGCAGAAAACCATCAATGACCGGAAGCACCGTATCTTTGGCAAACTAAAAGAACTTATGGAAAAGTAAAAAAAATCCGCTCAATCCCCTCATTTCTTCCTTATAGAAGTGAGGGGATCTTTTTTCTTCCCCTCAAGGGTTCTTTGAAAATTGAATATCCGATGACCTGAATACGTTAGCTGACGGACCCAAAAAGGGAAAGCGACCCCGGAGGATGCGCCAAGACCACCTGTAAAAGGACAGATGAAACACGAAGCCACAATTTTTTGTTCATTCATTCCTGTTTCTTTTATCAAAGACGGCCAAATAAGGTGCAAAGCGGTACCCATCCGTCCGGAAAACAGCCGATGGCAAGCTGTTTCGCAATGATCCCGTCAGCCTATAATGATACTTCTGCCCAGTCACAGCCCCCCTTGACCGGGGGATCACGCAATGAGGGCAGCCGGCAGAGATCCTGGCGGGGGTGAGATTCCCATGATGCGGCTTAGCCGGCCGCAGTTCAGGCCGTCGCCCAAGGCTCGGGAAGTAGTGTCAAATAGAGCCATAAGCAGAAAAAACAAAGACTTAATGTCAGAAGCCATGAGGGTCGCCCAAAAGCAGGTGCGTCATGCGCCTAACTTCATTACAGGGCGGCCCTTATGTTTGTGCCATTAAAACATCTACAAACATAAGGAGGATTTACTTATGATGAACGCAGTAAAGGATACCGGAAAGAGCAAAGTAGTCACCATATCCGTCAGCGGACATCCAGTAACGATCAGCTTTGCTGATGAGTACAATCCGCATATTGCGAATATCGTAAAAAATGCGCTGATTGACTCCTATATTCGGAAAAACATCCCGCATTCTCTGGAGACGATGGCTTAATGGCGCGCTCCATAAAAAGCGGCCACAGTAATGAATACTGCGACCGCTTTTTGCTTTGCCCCGCTTGATTAAGTGTCTTTGCGCAGAATATCCAAATAGGCGCTGTAAGCAAAGATTCGCGTCCGGCTGGCTTTGTCTGTTTGTATCAAAATGCCCTTTTCCATGAGAACGGTCACGGCTCTTGAAACAGCGTTATAGGACAAACCGAGCGCTTCCGCGGTCTTCTTGATTTCGATGATCGGACTTGTTTCGAGATAGCGGAAGACCTTCAAGACGGTCTGCGTTGTTCTGTCCGGCGCACCGATCTGAGCAATACTCTTATCGTGCAGTTCTACCAGCCGGTCAATCGTCGTCACCGCATCCAACGCGGACTCGTGTATCGCCTGTAAAAAGAACTTGATCCATTGCTCATAATTGCCCTTATTGCGCACCTCGGTCATGCGGTCGTAATATTCGATCCTGTTCTTTTTGAGAAAATACGAGATGTAGAGTGCCGGTGTGGTCAAAACCCCTTTCTCCATCAAAAACAAGGTGATCAGCAGCCTGCCCACTCTGCCGTTGCCATCCAAGAACGGATGGATCGTTTCAAACTGATAATGGATCAGCCCCGCACGAATCAGAGTGTCGAGGTCGTCGTCAGCATTGAGATATTTCTCCAAGTCCGACATGGCGTCCTGCATATCATCGGGCGAGGGCGGGATATACCTGGCGTTGCTTAATGTACTCCCTATGCCGCCAATCCAATTCTGCGATGTACGAAATTCGCCAGGACTTTTTTCCTGCCCCCTTACGCCCTGCATTAAAACCGCATGCGTCTCCTTCAGGAGTCGATTGCACAGCGGCAGCTCCTTCAGCCTTTTGATCGCAAACTCGGTCGCCTTGATATAATTGATGACATCCGCGACATTGCGATTGACGTTTTCATCGAGCATTGGGTTCAGGACATCATCAAGCGTTGCCTGTGTGCCCTCTATCTGTGAGGACAACAATGCTTCCTTCCGAACATACATAGTGACGAACAAATCCACATTGGGAATTCTCATGGCGATGCCGGCTAACAGAGTGATTTGATTATTGGCCTTTACGAGCAGTTCAACCGCCTCATTATCCAGCGTGATCGTTGGGACGGGTGGCAAGGCCGCAGGCACAAAGGATTTATATGCCATATCCCCGGACAAATTGTTTTTAAGAGTTCCGGATCTTTTCTCCATCTTAGCTCACTCCTTTAAGTGAAATAACTGTACATATTATAACTCTTTTATTTCCTCTAATCAAGAGTTGGTGAAATATATCCGTTTATATTATGCTCATTATTTCATCAAATTATAATAACGAGAAATATGGAGGGAGAAAAATTCGCCTTTATTTCATCGGAATTCTCGCTTTTGTATAGCTATCTTCGGCCAAGTGTGCGATAATCGGATTGGCGAATACCGTGTTCCTTGATAACTGAATAGTGATCAAGTGTCCGATCTTCTCACACAATTTTTATGAGAGGACGGATACTAAAATGGCTGAAAGAGTTTATTGTTTATACAGGGTTTCCACATTAAAGCAAGTGGATCACGACGATCAAAACCAAGCTGATATACCGATGCAGCGCAAATCCTGCCATGAGTTCGCCGACAGAATGGGCTGGACGATCATCCATGAGGAACAGGAAAACGGTGTGTCCGGCTTTAAGGTCAGCGTTGCTGATCGAGATAAGGTCAAGCTCATACAGGAGCACGCAAGGCAGGGCAAGTTCGACATTCTGCTGGTCTTTATGTTCGACAGGATCGGTCGTATTGCGGAGGAAACGCCCTTCGTGGTGGAACAGCTTGTCGAATCCGGCATCAGAGTATGGAGCGTCAACGAGGGAGAGCAACGGTTCGATTCCCACACCGATTTTCTCACCAACTACATCCGCTACTGGCAAGCCAGCGGCGAGAGCAAAAAGACCTCCATAAGAACCAAAACGGCATTAGGTCAGATGGTGCAAGAGGGCAGGTTCCGTGGCGGCGGTGTACCATACGGATATCACCTCGAAAAAAGTGGTGTCATCAACAAGCGAAAACATGAGGTTTTCAAGCTCGTCATTGACGAGGGCGAAGCCCGCAACATCCGCATGATGTTTGACCTCTGCATAGGCTCCGGTTATGGCAGATGGAAAATCGCCACCTTCCTCAACGATCAAAGAATCAAAACCCGCGCCGGTGAGAATTGGCACGAAGCCACGGTGGGACACATCCTGCACAATATCATGTACATCGGTGTTCTGCGAAGCGGCAAAACCAAGTCGGAGATTTTTGATGAACTGCAGATTATCGATCCCGCCAACTTCAACCTCGCACAACAGCTCATGGCAGAGCGCGTCAACGAGTACAATGAAAACCGCACCATGCCTCGCAACACCAGCGGTCAATCCCTGCTGTCCGGTAACATCTTCTGCGGGCATTGCGGTGGCAGACTGACGTTGACCACCAATGGAACGGTGCGAAAGAACGCTGCCGGAGAGGAAATCAGCCGCAAAAGAATCCGGTATGTCTGTTATAATAAGACGCGCAAACGTGCCGAGTGCGACGGGCAGACCGGATACACCATGCACATCCTCGACGGGGTGGTGACCGATGTTCTGCATCAAGTCTTTGACCGAATGAAGAATGTCAGCGAGAAGGACATCATAGGCCGTACACACCGCATGGCTGCAGTTAGTTTGGGCGAGCGCATCGGCAAAGCCAAAGCGGAATGCGCCAAGACGACCAAAGAGTATGAATCCCTTAAAACCGAGGTCATCAAGGCCGTGCAGGGGCAAAGCAAGTTCCAGCTTGATCTCTTGTCCGAGCTGGTAGATGACGCTCGCGCTAAGATGATGCAGGCCAATGAAAGGCTCACCGAGCTCAACAGCGAGCTTGAAAACAGCAACAGCAAGCTGGCTGAGATCAAAGCAGACTACGACCACATCCTCGCGTGGTCGGAGCTCTTCGACGATAGCGACATGGCGGTAAAAAAGATGATCGCTGGACACATCATCAAGCGCGTCTATGTTTACTCCGATTACAGGCTCCACTTTGAATTCAACATTAACTTCGCCCAATTCGACCTCGGCCTCGACATACCTAATGAATATGACGATCTGCCACTTGCCCAATAAACGAAAAGCCCTGCCCGAAAACAAAACGGCAGGGCAATATATTCAGCCTCTCCAGATTGACACCTGTTCTCAGAATGGCTACAATAGCGATATCGGATATTATAATGAATTTGGGGCGGATTGTTGCTTGGCGGGTGTTTGATGGAGTTATACCTCGAAATGTCATTGCGGGGTGTTCCACCGATCTGGTGGGAGAGCGCTTGAATGGCATTCAAGAGGTCGCCGGTTCGATCCCGACTACCTCCACCATTACAGCTTCATTCAGTGATACAAGGTGACTCAAAAATTTTTTTGACTATATTTAACGTTATAATACGGTAAGTATGGAAAAAATTTAAGGATTGAAAAGTTGAGACAGAAATGTTAAGATGACAATCCTGCCGCAGACGATGTTTGTGGTCAACCAAATCGGAAGTTAAAATGCTAATGCCATCCGTGGCGCATTTTAACTTAGCGCCATCCATGGCGCGTCGTTCTTTGAAAACTGCACAACGAGAGAAGCAGAATGCGAAATGCGAAGTAAAGACAACGAAAAGACG
>NZ_LXPC01000019.1:0-73447 GCF_003590275.1 Dehalobacter sp. MCB1
GAAAGATTAAAGAAGGAATCGGGAAGCCGATTCCAACAAGATCGAACCTCGAGCTTCGAACTTCGAACCTCGAAAAGATCTGGTGACTATACCGGAGGGGTACCACCCGTTCCCATCCCGAACACGGAAGTTAAGACCTCCTGGGCTGAAAATACTGCAAGGGAAGATAAGACGTTGCCAGGTAATGAAGGACAGAGCATCTATTATGGTGCTCTGTTTCTTATGTACAGAGGGTGTTCAATTAGGATGTTTGAGGAACTTCCTGGGGCGATGATACTTCATGGGAAAATAGCACGTTGCCAGGTAATGTAAAGAGACTACATCAAATGATGTAGTCTTTTTACATTAATGGAGTGAGGGTGTTTGCCTAGAAAGTTTAAGTATCTTCCTGGAGCGACGATACGGAAAATAGGTCTAGGCAGATACAAATCTGGCCGATTGGCGGACAATAGGGGTATTATTAATTAAGAACGGATAGTGACTGAGGTGCCAGTGGGGATAATTCTAGCGAGGTCTAAGACATCTTTATTAAGCATGCGGATACAGCCTTTAGAAACCTGTCTGCCAATTGACTGAGGATTATTTGTACCATGAATTCCATATCCAGGGATGCTGAGTCCAAGCCACATCACACCAAATACGCCTCCGGGATTTGGTACTTTACTAATGATTTCATAAGATCCGATTGGAGTAGGTGTCGCTGTTTTTCCGATACCAACCGGATAGGTTCTGATGATTTGACTGTCTTTGGAGACATAGAGCTGCCGTTTATTTAAAGAAAGTATTATTGAATACATGTTAATCACCTCAGTTTATATTATTAGCCAGGTCTTTATTTGGTTAAATATTCAATAAAAAAATTGGACTAATTTCAAAATATACAATGTGGAATATAATGGAATTATAAAATTAAATTCTACTTCGCCTAAAAAATAAGGAGGAAGCAAAAATGCACCTTTTTGGGAAAAACGTTTATCCATTTGCATGCACATGTTATTATCCAGTAATTTGCTTGCCGGTTATGCCCTGTTGTAATGTTCCTTATTGGCAAAAGACAGTACAATGCCGACAAACAGAGCAATATCAACAGACGCGATTTACCGGTGGCAAAGGTTAATTAAGAAATGAGGATAGAGCATCGATTGGTGCTCTGTTTCTTATGTACAAAGGGCGTTTTTTCAACACAATCGGATGATGGATAGGATAAGGATTCTATCCACTTGACAAATCATCCCGGATACATTACTATATTGAAAATAACCTATATGCTCAAACACGATGAGAGGAAAGTCTGATTTAAATGTTGTTCAGAGAGCTGATGGCCGGTGCAAGTCAGCCAACATGTAATGAGATTCCATCCTGGAGTGGCCGATGATGAATTGTGCGGGTTCCGCCCGATATCGCGGACATAAGTTGGCCGATTTGGCAACATGGGTGGCAACGCGGGAATACCTCTCGTCCCTGATTTTGGGATTAGAGGTTTTATTTATATATTTCTGCAGATGAAAGACGTTGTCACTTTATGAAGAAATGGCTGAAACTTGGGTGGCACCGCGGAATATCCGCCCCAACACTGGGGTGGGTTTTGCTTTTTTTCATAGGGCTATACAAAATTGAAAGAATACTAATATGATAATGGAGGGGGAATTTACAATGACAAGAGTATTTAATTTTTCTGCCGGACCGGCAGTATTGCCTGAAGAAGTTCTCAAAGAAGCTGCTGAGGAAATGCTGGATTATGATGTCACGGGGATGTCCGTGATGGAAATGAGCCATCGCTCCAAAGCTTTTGAAAAAATTATTGGTGATGCGGAGCAGGATCTTAGAGATTTGCTAAATATCCCAGATAATTATAAGGTACTATTCCTGCAAGGCGGCGCATCACAACAGTTTGCCATGGTCCCGATGAATTTGATGAAGAATAGGGTTGCCGATTACCTTAACACCGGACAGTGGGCTAAAAAAGCGATCCAGGAAGGAAAGATCTACGGTAAAATTAATGTCATTGCTTCCTCAGAAGACAAAACATATACGTATATTCCGGATCTGAAAGACCTGAAGATCTCCGGGGACGCTGACTATGTGTACATTTGCCATAATAACACCATCTACGGAACGAAGTTTACAGAACTTCCTGAAACCGGTGACAAAATCCTGGTTGCGGACATGTCCTCGGATTTTCTGTCTGAACCTGTAGATGTAAGCAAATATGGTTTGATCTTTGCCGGTGCTCAAAAAAATGTCGGACCGGCCGGCGTTGTCGTTGTCATTATTCGGGAGGACCTGATTACGGATGATGTGCTGCCGGGAACGCCTACCATGTTAAAATACAAAACACAGGCAGACAACAAGTCACTCTATAACACACCGCCGGCCTATGGCATTTATATTTGCGGCAAAGTATTTAAATGGCTGAAAAAACTTGGCGGACTCGAAGTCATGAAAAAAATCAATGAGGAAAAAGCCGCAATTCTATATGACTATCTTGATTCCAGCAAAATGTTTAAAGGAACAGTCGTTAAGAAAGACCGTTCACTTATGAATGTGCCGTTTGTAACCGGATCGGAAGAACTGGATAAGAAATTTACTAAAGAAGCCAAAGAGGCCGGCTTGGTAAATTTAGAAGGTCATCGCTCAGTCGGTGGAATGAGAGCGAGCATTTACAATGCGATGCCCATGGAAGGCGTGAAAGCGTTAGTCGCATTTATGAAAAAATTTGAAGAAGGAAACATCTAGAAAGTAATCTTCATACCATCAGAGTAAAGGAGTATCATATGTTTAAAATCAATTGTTTAAATCCGATTGCCAGGATTGGGCTGGACAATTTCTCGGAAGAATATGCTATTACGGATAACTATGAAGAGGCGGATGCCGTTCTGGTCAGAAGTGCCAGTGTTCATGAACTGGACCTGCCGGATTCTCTGCAGGCAATTGCCCGGGCCGGAGCAGGAGTGAACAATATACCGCTTGATAAATGCGCTGAAAAAGGGATTGTTGTTTTCAATACGCCGGGGGCTAATGCCAATGGTGTTAAGGAATTAGTACTTGCCGGACTGTTTCTGGCATCCCGTGACATTATCGACGGCGTAAACTGGGTAAATACTGTTAAAGATGATCCGGATATTGCTAAACTTGTTGAGAAAAATAAGGCCAAGTATGCAGGTATTGAAATCAGCGGTAAGAAACTGGGTGTGATCGGGCTTGGAGCGATTGGGGTTCTCGTAGCGAATGCGGCGATGAAACTTGGCATGGAAGTATACGGGTATGATCCGTTCATTTCTGTCCGCTCGGCATGGCATTTGTCTAAATATATCAAGCCGAGCAAATCCTTGGCGGAGATTTATAAAGAATGTGATTTTATCAGCATCCATGTACCTTTGTCCGATGCAACTCAAGGCATGCTGAATGAAGAAGCCTTCAAGATGATGAAGAACGGCGTCCGCATTCTAAATTTCTCGCGCGATTCTTTAGTCAACGAAGAAGATATGATTGCAGCACTAAAAGTTGGCAAGGTATGCAAATATGTTACCGACTTTCCTACTCCTAAGATGGCGTCTCTGAATGAAGTCATTGCTATTCCTCACTTGGGGGCCTCCACCTGTGAGTCAGAGGATAACTGTGCGGTGATGGCTGTCAGCCAGCTTATGGATTATCTTGAAAACGGCACGATCAGAAATTCCGTGAACTATCCGGACTGCGACAACGGTTATCCTGATAATGCCGGCCGCCTCGGGATTCATCACAAAAATATCCCGAATATGATTGGTCAGTTCACTTCGGCCCTGGCTCAGGAGAATATTAATATCTCTGATATGATTAATAAAAGCAAAGGCCAGTATGCCTATACCTTGGTTGATATTGAGACACCATCCACACCGGAAATAAAGCAGAAAATTGAAGCAATTGAAGGAGTCTACAGAGTCAGAATCGTAAAGTAATGAAAATTGATATGGTTGGTAATGAGGAGGGTTGGATTTGGCTACGATCAGACCGTTTAAAGCGCTGCGGCCGAGGGAAGAGCTTGCCGCGAAAGTCGCAGCACTTCCTTATGATGTCTATAACCGCGAAGAAGCATTGGCTGAAGTAAGAAAAGAACCGTTGTCATTTTTGCACATTGACCGGGCAGAGACCCAGTTCGCTTCTGAGGTCAGTCCTTATGATACCCGGGTCTATGAGAGAGCGAGAGACAGTCTGCAGGAAATGATCCAAAACGGCGTTTTTGTCAGGGAGGATAGACCCTGCTATTATGTGTATGAACTGGTGATGAATGGCCGTTCCCAGACGGGCTTGGTCGGTTGTGCCGCGATTGATGATTACCTGAACAATGTTATCAAAAAACATGAAAAAACCAGAGAAGATAAGGAAATTGACAGAATCAATCATGTCGACATTTGCAAGGCCCAGACCGGCCCGATCTTTTTGGCTTATCGGTCTCAACAGGGAATTAATGAGGTTGTCAGCCGAATTAAACAAGAAAGCCCCCTCTATGATTTCATTGCTCTGGACGGAATCAGACATACCGTTTGGAAAATAGACGGGGATCATGATTTGGCTGCGGTCTATTCCGGATTTCAAAATACCCGGAGCATCTATATTGCGGATGGACACCACAGAGCGGCTTCGGCGGTAAAAGTAGGCTTGCGCAGAAGAGACGCCCATCCCGGTTTTACCGGAGAGGAAGAATTCAATTATTTTCTTTCTGTCCTTTTCCCGCACGATCAACTGATGATCCTGGATTACAATAGAGTGGTCAAAGATCTTAATGCTTATCAGAAAGATGCCCTGCTGAATGAAATAGAAAAAGCATTTATTGTAACCAAAATGGAGGCTGAACCCTATAAACCTCAGAAAAAAGCGGTCTTTGGCATGTATTTGGAAGAATCATGGTATAAACTGGAGGCTAGGGATGAGATTCTTTGCGATGATCCTGTGGAAGGCTTGGACGTTTCACTGCTGCAAAATCATCTCTTAACACCGATCCTGGATATCAAAGATGTCAGAACGGATAAACGAATCGATTTTGTCGGTGGTATACGTGGCCTTAAGGAACTGGAAAAGCGGGTGGCCAGTGATATGAAACTTGCCTTTTCGATGTATCCGACATCGATTGATGAACTTTTTGCGGTATCTGATGCAGATAAGCTTATGCCGCCCAAATCTACCTGGTTTGAACCCAAACTGAGAAGCGGACTGCTTATTCACGAACTGGAATAGGGATGACTTGCAACCCGGTATAGTACTATACCGGGTTAGTATCTGGTTTGCCGTGAAAAATATTTTTGAGCCATACACATAGGATCATAGTGTTTGTTTCATGATAAAGTCAGATGATATTTTAATAGTTAATGAGGTACTGGAAAATATTATTTATATGTTTGACGAATTATCCCAAGAAAATCCGTCTAAATAATAGGGCGGTTGTTTATTCTATGAGTGAAAGCATGAGTGATCGGAGAGTAATCGGAGGTAACTATGTCAATCAATGTTACGGATGAATTTCTTAAGCTTGTTTCCATTGACAGTCCGTCCAAAAAAGAAGGGAAACTCGCAGGCTATCTAAAACGAAGGCTGAAGGAGCTCGGTGCTGATGTCTATGAGGACCATTCCGCCGTCAGAACCGGAAGTGATACAGGTAACCTGATTGCAGTACTGCCGGGCAACTGTGAGGGTGCACCTGTGATCATGCTTGCAGCTCATATGGATACAGTAGCATCGACCGAAGGAATGACACCCCGGATTGAGGAAGGGGTCATCCACAGCGATGGACAAAGCATCCTAGGGGCGGATGATAAAGCCGGAATAGCCGTGATACTTGCAGTACTGAGCAGGCTTCAGGAAGACAAGCATATCCTGCATAGTCCGGTTGAAGTTGTCCTGACAGTCCAGGAAGAAATTGGTCTTTATGGTATAAAAAATCTCGATTATGCCCTTAAAGCTGACTTCGGCTATGTCTTGGATGGTGACGGCCCTGTGGGTACGGTGGTTCACGCAGCACCTTCTCATATCACGCTTGATCTGGTTATTCAGGGTAAAGCTGCACATGCGGGCCTGGCACCTGAAACGGGCGTGAATGCAATTGTCGTTGCGTCCAAAGCCATTGCGGACTTGAAATCAGGAAGGATAGACCAGGAAACAACGAGTAATTTCGGGATCATTACCGGTGGAACAGCACGCAATGTGGTTGCCGAAAAGGTACAAATCACAGCAGAGGTACGAAGTCATGATCAAGCGAAACTTGAAATTGAAACCGATAAAATTCTTGAAAAATTTGAAACTGTTGCAGCTAAGAACCAGGCAAATTTCAGCTATACGAAAGAACTCGCCTATGAAGCGTTTTGCATAGACCCTGCACATCCAGCTGTTCAAAATTTACTGAAGGCAGGGAAGACACTCGGCATTCACACGGAGTTAACTTCAACCGGCGGAGGACTTGATGCCAATATCTTAAATTCCCGCGGCATACCATGTCTGGCACTGGGCCTCGGCAATCATAAACCGCATACGCGCGAAGAATATGTCGAAATTGACCAGATGGAAAAATCCGTCGAATTCGTACTTGAGGCTTTGTCTTTTTCATAGGATATACTGAGGTGACGACAAATGTGGGAACGTATTCGTCGTGAACTTTTAGTGGAATACTATTGGTGGAAAAGGCAAAAATTAAATAAAAGACGTTCGGATAGTCCAATTGGTCTTCTGGGAATACTGTTAATAACCGTCGGAATTATTCTGATGGTGATCATCGGGCAGGGTATTGGGGCACTGTTCCGTAATATGATACCTTTCGTAAGCGGAACACAGGTTGCCGGTACCTACTGGTCTTCCGTTTTTTTGGCGTTAAAGATCAGCCTGCTGTTAATCGTGATGATGATTGGTTTTGCCGGCATCATCATCTATAAATTATTCGGACGTAAAAAATGAAGAGTTCCGTCGATAATTGACTTCCAAGAAAAAAATGTTTGAATATAAACATTTGTGTATGTTTGTTGCCTTAAAAGAATAATAAAATAGATTCTTAAGATATTGTACAAGTCTTATTGCAGGCAGCAGTAATATCTGCTAAAATTGATAAATTGAGGGGGGGTAAGATTTTTGGATAGTTTTTCCAATATTGTGCAAGAAATTTTTAACATTATTATGATTTCTTTACAAGTCATCATTATTTTTGTGACTTTGTATTATTTTATTTTATCGATTCTGGGGATGCATCGGAAACCTGAAGATGATGAATTTGAACCCAAGAATAGATTTGCGATTGTCGTTGCCGCCCATAATGAGCAAAGGGTAATCGCGCCACTGATTAACAACCTTAAAAATCTGGATTATCCGAGAGAACTTTTTGACATCTTTGTTGTGGCCGATAATTGCACCGATAACACTGCTTACCTGGCAAAAAAAGCTGGAGCCTATGTGTACAAGCGTTTTGATGAGACAAAACGCGGGAAAGGCTATGCCTTGGAATACTTATTTGCGAAGATTTTTGCTTTAGACCATACGTATGATGCTTTTGTTTTGTTTGATGCCGATAATCTCGTCAAGGGTAACTTCCTCAGAGAGATGAATAAAAAGCTCTGCCAGGGAGATCAAATCATTCAGGGCTATGTGGATTCTAAGAACCCTTATGATACCTGGGTCACCACTTCATTTTCAATTGCATTTTGGATGATGAATAGGCTGGTCCAGCTGGCCAGGTTTAATTTCGGAGTTTCCAATACCCTGGCTGGTACGGGGATGTGTATTTCCTACGATGTACTTAAGAAATTTGGCTGGGGAGCTCACTCTTTGGTTGAAGATCTTGAGTTTACGATGAAAGCCTTGGTATATGGGATAAAAACCAGCTGGGCGCATGACGCGGTCGTTTATGACGAGAAGCCGCTAAGTTTTGTACAGTCCTGTCATCAGAGGAAACGCTGGGCTCAGGGGCAGGTTGACGTTGCCTGCAGATATTTGCCTATTCTTCTTGTAAAAGGATTCCGCGAGAAAAAGTGGCTGTATTTCGATGCAGCGATGCATCTCTTTCAGCCGTTCTTCCTGATTATTTCGGCTTCGTTTATTTTGATGCAGGTGTTATTCTTTCTGCGCCCTTATTATGTCAACTTGTTTATTGACTATATTCCTGCAGGAGTCTGGCAGGTTCTTTCCGGAAGTGTTATTGTTTTTGCCATATTGTCCCTGTACTTGGACAAAAAGCCTACCAAGGCCTATTTTGGCTTGATTCTGTATCCGATCTTTATGTACAGCTGGATACCGATCATTATTGCCGGGTTCATTCACCGCAACAAGAAAGAGTGGTCGCATACGCTACATACCCGCTCGATCAATTATGAGGAAATTCGTGCGGAAGAAAAAGTATCGACCAGCTGACAGTCTCAAGGTAAATGAAGACCCGGTTTTACCCGGGTCTTTTAGCGTGCTGCAGAATAACAATCCACAAAAAATGTCCCAAAAAATGTCTTGTTTTTACGCAAAAAATCCTTTGACACACCATCGATATTTGTGTATACTATAATTCGTCACAGCAAGCCTGGGCGATTAGCTCAGCTGGGAGAGCGCCTGCCTTACAAGCAGGATGTCGGCAGTTCGATCCTGTCATCGCCCACCAAATATGGCCCCGTAGCTTAGTGGTTTAAAGCGCCTGCCTGTCACGCAGGAGATCGTCGGTTCAAATCCGATCGGGGTCGCCATAACAGAAGTCCGAGGCCAGAAGCCCGAGGTCCGAAAGGGAGAGGGCACTGGCTTGGATAAAAAGATGTTAGGTAGGATGTGTGATGATTCGCCAGAATCGAGCATCTGACATCGTACCGCAGACATCGAAATATGCCTCGGTAGCTCAGTCGGTAGAGCAGAGGACTGAAAATCCTCGTGTCGGCGGTTCGATTCCGTCCTGAGGCACCATGATCATGCGGGTGTAACTCAGTGGTAGAGTGTCACCTTGCCAAGGTGAAAGTCGCGAGTTCGAATCTCGTCACCCGCTCCAGTAGTAAACTTAAGGCGGCATAGCCAAGTGGTAAGGCAGAGGTCTGCAAAACCTTTATCCCCCAGTTCAAATCTGGGTGCCGCCTCCAAACGCCGAAGTGGCGGAACTGGCAGACGCACGGGACTTAAAATCCCGCGAGGTTTACCCCTCGTACCGGTTCGATTCCGGTCTTCGGCACCAATTTTGGGTTTGTAGCTCAGCTGGTTAGAGTACTGCGTTGACATCGCAGGGGTCGGAGGTTCGAGTCCTCTCAAACCCACCAAAATTGAAATGATTCTAAATGAGATAAATAACATGTGAGGCTGAACGATAATCGTAGCTTAATGCTTGTAAAAACATCTAAATATCTCAAAGTATCCGGTCAAGAAATAATAACTCTAGAATTATCTAGGGTTATTTTTTATTATCCGTATGATCGCTGTTATTTGAAATGTATTTATTCTATCTACTTTATTTCTTGCTCCAAATTACGAAATGCAGGAGTGTCAAAAAACTCCACGATATTAATATTCAAGCCATCACAGATTTTCTTAATAGTTGATATGGTTGGATTCTCGCTTATACCGCTAATAATGTTATTCAGTGTTGACTGAGTAACGCCGGAGATGGTTCCTAATTTGTTGAGCGTAATTCCTTTTTGAGTGCATAATTCCCTTATTCTATCGGCTACCACTTTTCCTATAGTCATAAAATCATCCTAACTATAAATAGTTAATATTAAGTTTATACACTAATAACTAAAATAATTAACTATATATGGTTGACAGCTTAATATTTTTTGGTATATTAACTATATATAGTTAATATACCAAGGAGAGGGAAGACAATGCTGGATTACGAGAGAATATATTTCCAACTAGCTGCGAAAGTCGTTGATGCCATCAATATACTTATAGAAGCACAGCAGCAAGGGGAAAGGGGTTATATTGAAGGGGAAAGACCAATTTTGATAATTGCAAAGGGTGAAGAAGAAAAAAAGGATTAAGGTAATTTGTTCAAGTCTTGTCAGTCCGACCATATTTTATCATTCAAAATGATCTTAAATGTCAAACCGAAATTTCATTATTATTTAAATAATGGAGTTTCTTTTTTTGCCTATATGATTAACAGAATAATAGAGGAATATAATGGATTATGTTGAATTATTGAAAATAGAAGAATAAATGGATATTGTTAATTAAGGTATTATAGACCAAATATGGATTTATATATAGTTACAATCGGAGGACGGTTTATGAGAGGGAACGAATTTTACGATATAAATTATGCTATGGACTTAATTTATTCTACATTGGAAATTGAATCAGAAAACAAGGAAACGTTACCATATTTTTTTATTGTTGGTGCAGGTATATCTATTCCTGAAATTCCAGGAGCTGAAGAGATAATTACTGCATGTATTGAGAAGGTAAAAAATCGATATAGTCAAAACATTAACCGCTTTGAAGAGATACATAAAAATGCACCGGAGAAAAATTTAAGCAGTAAAAAATATTCGTACTGGATTGAGCAAGCTTATCCAAACAGAATAAACCGTAGCAACTATTTTAAAAGCATAATTAAGGATTCGAAAATTTCAGCAGCGAATATTTTACTTGCACAGCTTATACAGTCAAAAAAAGTTGCTACTACTGTTTTTACAACAAATTTTGATAACAAACTTAAGCAGGCACTTGATTTAATGGGAGTGTCTGATGTTTTTGTAGCAGATAACCATTTAGATAACTTATCTATAGATGTAAGCAGTCCTGATATTCAAATAGCCCATGTACATGGGTCTTATCAATTTTATGATTGTGCTAATCTTGATTATGAAGTAAGTGAAGTGACAGGGCAGAATGGACTAACAAGTGTGGCTCAGGCATTACGAAGCTTTCTTCAATTTAAGGCCCCAATTATTATAGGTTATAGTGGATGGGAAAACGATGCAATTATGAATTGTCTTCAAGAAAGAATTACTTATCCTATACCATATAACTACATCTGGGTGTGTCACTCAATCAATGACTACTATAAATTACCAGGATGGTTAAAAGAATGCCCAAATATTAAATTCATAAGTGAATATGAGAATAGTAATAAATGTAATGATAAAGAAGCAAGTGATAAATTTAGCCCATATAATCAAAACGAATCAGATGCATTAACAATTGCAGCATCAACATTCATTGCAAGTATTATCGCAAAGATGAAAATTGATACACCAACAATTTTTGTTAACCCCTATCTATACTATTCTGAAATGCTCCAAAAAATATTACCAGAAAATGAAGATGTATTATATCTTAAACGTTGGGCTGAAAGAATGCGGTATCTTGAACAAAATATCTCTTTGACTGAAAGTAAAATCCAAGGTCTTCAATTAGCATCAAACAGGAAGGATGGTAAACAAATTACTTCATGTATGACCAACTTGGTGAATGATTCTTTGATACATGCTGATTGTGAATATATATATAAGTCAATTATTAAACAGATACTATCAGATGAAAATATATTTACAGAGATAGAGGATGCAATTAAATTATGCCAATCATTTATATTATTTATAAAGAACCATAAACCGGAGTTAGATTCTAATAACTGTACGATTGATGCTTTACATGATGTTATGTTCAATAAGTTACTCAAGAGGAACTACAAAGAACGGATTATTATAATTGACGATATTTATGAATTCTCAAAGGATTATAAAGAATTATTAGAGATTAGTATCACAGCACTTGGTGTAAAATCTTCGTTAATAGACGATGAAAATGAATCTCTTAACTTTTTAAGTCAACTGCTTGATATGTCCATAGGGTATGAAAATGAAAAAGCTATTTCGTATATAAGATGTATCGCATTATCCCATAAATCTCTCTTAGTGAAAAATATTCAGGAATCATGTGATCTTTGGATGCAAGCAGATGAAATATTGTCCAAATTAAATTCCTCAATATTGAAGATTCAATTATTAGAAGCTAAAGCAAAAATAGGATCAAAAATAGAAGATACAGAATTAAAAAGTAAGTGGTTAATTTCTGCATTGGATGGAGTGTTTTTATATAAGATCGAAGACAATTTAAAAACTTATATTCAAGTCATGTCAATATTGTTATCGCATAAATCAATTATTTTATCAAATTATCTTAATGAGAAAATTACAAAATTTATAGAGGCTATATATGATAAAGGATACCTATTTGTGGATTGTGAAATAATTTTGCAATTTACTGAAATAGCTAATTACTATTTAGAATTATACAAAGATAATAAAAAAAATAAGATAATTGTAAAGCTTGGGGAAATGATCTTGCAATTTGAAACAAAAATGCCATGTGAATGTAAGTATTATAATTACAATCTTAGTAAGACTTTATCAAATTTAGTTCTTTGTTCTGCAACAGAAATTACTAAAGATTTAAAGGCTAATTATTTTCAAAAACTTAGAGCATTATCAAATAATAATACAGATATTCTTCTAATATTAAATAATACAATAAGAAAAGTATCAGAGATTATAAATGAACAAGATCTAATAGAAATGGGAATAAAAAAAGATTTTGAAAATGTAAAAGACATTGATGAATTATCAAAAGGCTATCAAGAATATCATAATAATGACTATAGTACTGCGGAACAAATATTCTCTAATTTGGTTACTTGTTCATCAAAAGAAATTAGTGATTTGGCTCGAAATAATTTAGCATATATGATAAGAAGAAAAGAATCTTCTTTAATTAGTCCAACAGTTTTTGAATTACTTAATCCTATAGATGATAAAAATGCCTTTAAACATATGAATTTTATTTTGTATTATCTTGAAACGAAGAACTCAGGATATGATCAGTGTAAGATATCTTATCAGCATCTTAAGGAGGAGGATCTTGATCTTCAACCGGTAATTGATTGGTGGAAAGACGAAATAACTGTTGGAAACGAGGAAAGCAAAATAGCTCTAATTATTTTAAATAGTATCATTAATACTGAAAAGGAAATTGAGTTAGGGAATATTGACAGTGAAAAATATGATATAGTGCTTTTGCAGCAATTGTTAGAATTAAGGTAATGAGTTTTATTTTCCAAAGCTAGTAACACAAAATTTTAACTTTTCCCAAGATTGATATAGTTTCCTTAATGGTATAAATTGGAATATACTTACTTTCTTTTTGGTTTGGCGTTTGAGAAGTTTGAAAACATTGTAAGGAGTTTCGGAAGAAGGATACTCCTGTAATTGATTGAGGGTTGTGCCGTACATCAAAACCGGGATATAGCGGGCATTCAGTTTGCCGGGTTGTCCGTTTTAATATCCAAATTCGTTCTAATCGCGGGCGAATATTTTTGCAGCGTCTTAACCATGTTCGCCGCAATCTCCAAGGCTTTTTTCCGGTTGACTTCTTTTCGCGCCGTAGCTACTCTGCTTTGGGTAACGAGTATTTTTAGTAGTTCATTATAGGCGCTAAGCTTGGATGACCGCTTGGGAAAAACTAAGATTCGAATCCAGATTCGAATCTGGCAAGTTCCCGCGGGGAGAGGCTGTCCGAATTCCTTGTAGATTCACTCCCCATATGGAATCACTGCCTTGGCTTCCGTCAGGCAGGCCCCGATTCATGATTTTGTCGGTCCGGCTTTTAATTAAATTAATCAAATATATTCCAAGTAATTAAATTATAATACAAAGAATACACTCAAAATACAAAACATTACATTCCCAACTTTGAAAAATAGCCTCCTTTATAGTTAATTTATAAAACAATTAACTATAAAGAGAGGTTATTTTTTATTTGGGATAATCGTATAAAATAGGTGTATCGTTATAAGGTTCTTGAATTGGGATAAAATATAGAATAAACAATACGTGGAAGGTTTACTTGTAAGGGAATATTAAAGGATGGACTGGCCATGAAGAAGAAAATTGTCTTGCTTTCTTTAACAGTACTTCTATTTGGGTTAGGCATTACAGCCATTGCCTATTATAATACGCCTATTAAAGATTACCTATTTGGTTGGACAACACACTCACAAACCCAAACCAATGGTCAGGATCAAACACAAAGCCCCCGGAATGATACCACGGTACCTTATCAACAGCCACAGGCAGGAGCGGACAATGAACAAACTCTACCTACAGACAGTTTTGCTATCCGCGGAGTTATTGAAGGGTTCTACGGAACCCCCTGGACCATGGCGCAAAGAACCAACATGCTTACCTTTATTGGCCAACACCATTTAAACACGTATGTCTATGCTCCCAAGGATGACCCTTATCAGCGGACCAATTGGTCAGACCTTTACCCAATTGGACAACTACAGCAGATGAAGAATTTGGTGCAAAGTGCAAAAGCGAATGGAGTTAATTTTGTTTATTCTATTTCTCCTGGTATCCCGTCACCGCTGCCTGGTGAAACATTGACCTCAGCAATGGTTGCCAACTCCATTACCTTTACATCTAAAGCCGATGTACAACTGCTTGAAAGCAAAATTGATCAGTTGCGTTCGATTGGAGTTCACACTTTTATGCTTTCATTTGATGATGTTCAACACTACTTGAAGAGTTCTGACCAACAAGTGTATGGTTCTGATTATCCTAAGGCTCATATCGATTTAGCAAATAAATTGCTTGAGGATGAGACTGTAAAAGATTCAAGTTTCAGGCTTTGGCTTGCTCCCACAGACTACTACGGTCTTAAGGACAGCGCCTATTGGACTACAATACGGTCACATCTAGATCCCTCTATACAGGTGATCTGGACAGGGTCTTGGGTCTTAAACCAATCCATTACAAGTAGTGAAGCTGACCAAGTACGGCGGCTTTTGGGTAGGAAACCTCTTATCTGGGACAATTATCCGGTCAACGACTATACCTATGCGGTAAAGAAAGCGCCACAACTATTTATGGGACCATTGATCAATCGTTCGAAGGATTTGTCGGCATACACGAGTGGCATGTTAGCAAATCCCATGCTCCAACCCGAAGCGTCAAAAATCGCACTTTATACTATTTCTCAATATCTATACAATCCCAGCACATACCAGCCGCTTCAAGCCTGGGACGAGGCGTTCCAGAGCATGTCTGGCATAGGCGATGCATTGGCCTTCCGTAAATTTTGTCAATATTCAAGCCAAAGTACACTTGATACGAGTGACAATACTGGGTTTTCCAAATTAGCCGACGCTTTTTGGCAAGAATACCAATCAGGGCAGCATGGACCCAGTGAATTAGAACTTCGTAAAGAATTACAATTACTGAGTGATTTGCCCGATAATCTTAAGAAGACGATAACCAACCAACAGCTTTTAGCAGAAATTAGCCCATGGGCAATAAAACTGAGCGAAGAAGGGCAAGCGGGACTACAGGCTTTAGTATATTTAGATTTATCGAACAATGATCCGCAAAAGCTCACGGCTAAGCAGCAACTTCAAACAAGCTTGCAACAGTTGCGAAACAACAACTTACAAATTGGTTCTGAAGTTCTATCGTTTATTAATAAGGCGGGATCTAATTAGGGTTTGCTAAATAACAGCTAAATCCATTTTTATTTGCCTAAAACTGAAATAGCGCTATTAAGGTTGTAAGTACCCGTACTATGATTGATCATGATCAGATCCGCTTTTTGGTCACCATTAATATCCGCAAGAGCTACCTCTGTATTTCCTGATCCCCATGGCCCAAAGCTTCCGCCAGATACAAATTCTCTTCCATCCATGGTGAAACTTTTCCAAAGACCATCTGGACTGTGAACCATCACATCATCTTTATTGTCACCATTAATGTCGGCCGCAAATAGCTTAAAATCTCTACTGATGCTAAATTGACTGTTCCAGCGTTTAGGGGAAAGAGAAAAACCGTGTGCTTTTACCCCGACCAATACCTGCCATGTATCTGTGTCAAAATTAATTCCTAAAATATCACTTGTGCCATCGCCATTAAAATCTCCTGTTAATAGTTTCAAAGATTTTGCTTTAAGCAGATTAAAGGATTGCCATGTTATATCCGAAAAACAGCCGCCTTGATTGATAGCTCTGCCAATCCTGCCATTGTCCCGGTCATAAAGGAGCAGGTCCGTTAATCCGTCCCCGTTAAGCTCGCCAGCCACGGGATCAACGTTTTGAAAATCATTCAAAGCCTGCCATTTCAGATAATTGGGAATGAATTTATTTCCGTTGTTTTCCGCTAAAATCATACTCCCCGAAACAGTGTTTAGGAGCAACAAATCTTGTTTGTCCTTATTTTTAAAATACCCGACGATCGGTATCGTTCCACTGTCCAGAGATAAGTCTTTAAGCCATACACCCAAGTCTTGAAATGCATTTATATCTTTCCTGGGTGCATACCAGGAGGCCGAATATCTGAACATATGCCATTGATTCGTTTTCTTGTTCCAGATCAGCACGTTTTTTCCAGATGCACCCGTCACAAACTGACCGGTAAAGACTTCATCCCTCGGGTCAAACTGAATATTTTCCGCCCTTTGGGCAGGTACAAAACCTACGAGTGAATAGATCGAGACAAAAGCGTATCTTCTGTTTTTTAGTTCCTTTACAAGCTGGTGCAAAAGGGAATTTTCATCATAAATATACTGAACTTCTCCGTTTTTTTGCTGGACTTTCTTTATAAACTGAAACTCATAGGTAGGATGGACGTATAGGGACGCCAGTGTTCCGTTTTTTGCCGGATCATCCAAGACAGCCAGCATAGCGGCAAGCCGCTCCGGGGAATTTAAATGCCCTAAAGGAGCAGGCACAACATCGAGGCCGCAATAATATTCTTGATGCTGATTTACGACGCTATTGCTTTTCCAGGCCTCAGGATAGTAATAATTGTTTTCATAGATCAAACCGATCTGTTCTTGAAAAGCGACAAGTTGCTGGGGTGAAGCGCTGTAATGCGGCGTTTCCCAGTAGGCCGGACGAATCCCTGCTTGATCAAACAGCGCAATCGCTTTTTCAGCCCGCTCTTTGGCATAGGCGTATGTATTGGGCACGTCGGGATTTTTTGCCGAGCTGTAGAATTCATATCCTGACACGCTATTGCTGTTCCCGCTCTGGTGGGTATAGCCGTGGACCCCGATGATACCGCCTTTTTCTTCAAGGCTTTTAATGGTAGAGACAAATTTCCGAGCATATTCCGTATGATCGGTAATGGCAACATCATAGTTCCTGCCGGGTACAACCATCCTGGGAATCAAAGAGACTTCAAACGGTATCCCCTCTTGTTTAAGATAATCTGCCAGTACAATCAGTTTATCGAGGTTTTCCTGGCTTGTGTATTCTTCCCCGGGACCTACATCCTCTAATCTTAATAAGGCCGGCAGCTTCTCGGAGAATTGTTCCTTTGAGATATTGCTCGGACGGGTAGATAAACTGGAATGAGCAATTACTGTTAAAAAAAGTGTACATGTTAATGCAATTGCAAATACTTTTTCTCTAAACATAAAATAAATATCCTCATAAAAAAATAATTAGGGTTCGCATAACGAATAATAAATTTCTATCAGACAGACCAATTTAATCTAAATAGTTTCCAGAAATGGCCACCCCAAATTTGAGCCAAAGAGTTTATACATATCCGTATACTCCTAAAGTGCACGCTTTTTTAGAAAAAATACTGCTTTACTATGCATTATTTTACCATAAAATGCGCCTTTGGGAACCGTTATGCAAACTCCAAATAAATAAAAAACCTCACTTTCCTAAATTGAAAGGGAACAGCCATTGCCATCGGTATAAATACCATTCAATTCTAGCCCCATATTTTTATACATAAAAGCATTAAAACTGAGAGACATTAAAATATCAAAATTTAAAACTATGGGGGTATCCAAAAAATGAAAGACCCAATTTGTGCTGCTACCATTGCGGGTATTATTGGCGCAACTGTTATGGACTTCTTATCTTATATCCTTATTGTTTTAGGAATCCCGATGACATCTCCATGGAATATAGCCGCAGATGTTTTCCTAAGTTGGAGCCTAGTCAATTCCCCTATCGGGATATTCTTAGGAATCGTCGGGACAATGGCTTTGAGCATTGGCACAACGATATTATTAGTTATCGTCATGAAAATGACCGGAAAAGATTTTGCCATTTTAAAAGGGGTTATCATAGCCAACATGGTCGGGTTTGCTTCCATGGGGTTATTTATGCCCTTATTGAATATTGCCCCTCAAATACAATTCCAACCTCTTACCAATCTGTTTGCTCTGATAATTTTGACTATCTTCGGTGTGATAACTTCTTTCATCCTTAAGAAATACGGCACGTTTATTAGAAATCTATAGAAGTTATAGGATAATCATAGTCTATCTTACCCGGAGTAAAAGCGCCTTTTGTTTAATCATTATACCATACAGCTTGCAGCAGATCTCTTGCTCGTTGATTTAAGCTATTTTATTGACATTGTCCAGATTGTCCACTATAGTAACGTTGATAGTTTATAAAGACACAGACCATAGCAGAGGGTGGAGATTTTCATGCAGCTAGCTTCCCAGGACAGAGCGCCTATTTATGAAGCCCTTCAAAAATATAAAGCAATGCGGATCGTACCGTTTGATGTGCCTGGGCACAAACAAGGGAGAGGCAACCCGGAGCTCAGGGAGTTTCTCGGGGAAAGGTGTCTTTCTGTTGATGTCAATGCCATGAAACCTTTAGATAATCTTGGACATCCTGTTTCGGTCATCAAAGAGGCAGAGGAACTGGCTGCGGATGCCTTTGGCGCCTACCATGCGTTTTTCATGGTCAATGGAACGACCTCGGCAGTCCAGGCGATGATCATGAGCGTATGCAAACAGGGCGATAAGATCATTATGCCGCGCAATGTTCATAAAAGTGCCATTAATGCACTGATTATCAGTGGGGCCATCCCGGTATATGTGAATCCGGGAGTCAATAATGTGCTCGGCATACCTTTGGGAATGTCGATCAGCGAAGTAAAAAAAGCGATGGAGCAGCATCCCGATGCAAAGGCCATTTTTATTAATAATCCTACCTACTACGGGATATGTTCAGACTTAAAGACCATTACCGAACTTGCTCACCAAAAAGGTATGTTTGTACTGGCCGATGAAGCCCATGGCACCCACTTTTACTTCGGTGAAAACCAACCGCTGAATGCCATGGCCGCAGGGGCAGATATGGCGGCGGTCAGTATGCATAAAACTGGAGGAAGCTTAAGCCAAAGCTCTTTTTTGTTAATTGGCAGCCGTCTAAATATTGGACATGTCCGGCAGATCATCAATCTGACCCAGACGACCAGCGCTTCTTACCTACTTTTGTCTTCTTTGGATATTTCCAGACGCAACCTTGCACTTGACGGGAAAAATATCTTTGCCAAAGTAACTTCCCTTGCCAACTATGGACGCGACGAAATTAACAAAATTGGCGGATATTATGCATTCTCGAAAGAACTGATCAATGGAGATTCGATTTTTGATTTTGATACGACCAAGCTTGTCGTACATACCCGGGATATAGGGCTGGCGGGAGTGGAGGTCTACGATATACTTCGGGATAATTACGATATCCAGATCGAATTCGGCGATATTGGAAATATTCTGGCGATTATCTCTGTTGGCGACAGGGCGCTGGCCTTGGAGCGTCTGGTCTCGTCCCTGTCGGAGATCAAAAGGCTTTATATGCGTGATAAGACAGGTATGTTTGATCATGAGTACATTACGCCTGATGTCGTCATGGCTCCGCAGCGCGCGTTTTATTCAGAACAGCATTCCGTGCCTATCCGAGACAGCGCCGGACAGATCAGCGGGGAGTTTGTGATGGCCTATCCTCCGGGGATTCCAATACTCGCGCCTGGAGAGCGGATCACTGAGGAAATCATTGATTACATTGTCTATGCCAAGAGTAAAGGAAGCTTTCTTACCGGGACGGAAGATATGTTTATTGAAAATATCAGGGTTGTGGGGGAATGAAATATGGAATTATGGTATACGGAACAGCATACCCAAAATGTCCGTTTTACCATCAAGGTCGATGAACAGCTCTATAACGGACAGAGCGAATACCAACGAATTGACGTCTTTAAGTCCAAAGAGTTCGGCACGTTCTTAACGCTGGACGGGCTGATGATGGTTACAGAAAAAGACGAATTTATTTATCATGATATGATTGTGCATGTCCCTATGGCAACGAATCCAGGGATTAAGAACGTCATGGTGATTGGCGCCGGAGATGGCGGCACTGTCAGAGAGCTTACCCGCTATGACGGGATTGAAAACATCGATATGGTGGAAATTGACAAGATGGTGGTCGACGTGTGCCGGGAATATCTGCCTCAGACAGCCAGCAAGCTAGATGACCCCAGGGTGCATCTTTATTTTGAGGACGGACTTAGATTTGTCCGTTCCAGGGAGAACACCTATGACCTTGTGATTGTTGATTCTACCGATCCATTCGGGCCGGGGGAAGGGCTCTTTACCAGAGAGTTTTATGGCAACTGCTTTAAAGCGTTAAAAGAAGACGGCATTCTGGTCAATCAGCATGAAAGCCCTTACTATGATGAGTATGCGCAGGCCATGCAAAGGGCCCATAAACGCATTCGGGAATACTTCCCGATTTGTAAAGTATACCAGGCTCATATTCCGACCTATCCTTCAGGCCACTGGTTATTTGGTTTTGCTTCCAAAAAATATGACCCTGTAATGGATGTCAAAGAAGAAACCTGGAATCAACTCGGGATCAAAACAAGGTATTATAATACGGATATCCACAAAGGAAGCTTTGCGCTTCCGACTTATGTGAAGGACCTCTTGACAGATACCGTGGAGTAAAAGCAGAATGCCATCTGTACGATACACTGGAGTAATGACATATCGCATAAAAAATCGCTCTGGGGCCTCAAAAGACTTCAGGGCGATTATTATTTCATAGTCATTATGCTATAAAGATTGATACTAATATTTTTGGGCCTGTCTGCGTGCCACAATATCCGCGTGCCATGGATGGCACAATCCGAAGAAAAGGCCGCGCTTCGCCATCCAGGCTCCGCTCGTCGCGGAACTGTGGCACGCAGACTGATCATAGGGTTATTCAAGCAGGTCTGTATGCCAGAATGCAGCTCGTTATTTGTGTAGTAACTTTAAGAACTTTTACTAGACAGCGATTCCAAGACAAGGTTAACTTCAAAAAAACCTTTCATAAACTCCAGATTAGGTCTCCGTAATGGATGGCCAGCGTCAAGCGGAGCATGGATTGCGTAGCGCGGCTCTTTGTGCCAGGGAGGGCACAAGAGCCGAAAACGGCCATCCATTACGGAGACTAGCCCGAGCAAAACTATCATTGTTCTTAACGGGATATAGAAATCGGTCTGCTAGGCATTTAAATGCTTCTGTAAAGTTTCAATATGGTGATACTCATCGCTTAAATTCTTTTGGATCACGGCGAGTGTTTCGGGCTCCCATTTCGCTGAATTGATGATTTTCTGATAGTCGGTCACGGCTTTTTGTTCTGTCCAGATCCCGGCATTCAGCATGGATTTTTCTCCCCGCAGGCGGCTGAAAAGACCAATGAACATTCCGACAAGCCAGAATAACCACCGTAAAGGGCTTGGGCTCCAGCCATATTCATAAAGTTTGATCTGATAATCCTGGACATGGGTCATCTCATTGGCCATAGCCTGAATGATCAGTCTGTTTAGATCGTTTGGAGCGCCGGCGATCTGGAATTTATAAATATTGACGGCCATGATCTCAAAAGTATGCAGTTTTCTCAGACCCCTGCGGACCATTGTGAGCTGGGCAGGGTCAATATTATCTGCCCGGAAGAAAATTTCCTGGGGTTCGATTGCTCCTCGGATCATGTAATTAGCCATTGATTAATCTTCCTCCTTTACTTATCAATGATAGATCAATTATATCGGTTGGAAAAGTAAGGTACAAGAACTAACCATCCTTTAAAATTTTCTGGTTTTAATTAATAAGCATTTAAGTTATGATGTAAATGGAATAGTATAAAAGTCCCGGATAAATAGACCATTAGTCCTATTAGTCCGAATGGTTTGCAGGATCGAGCCAGATCGGTTATTAAATGTTTTGTATTTTTAACACAATCACGACAAATTTTACCTAAAATATTCCAGAAACGATCAAAAAAAAATAAAGGATATTAAATTATTTTCAAGAATTAATCAATTAAAGATTTCCACAAAAAATAAAAAATGGGAAAATAAGGAATCATGAACGCGATCAATCGGTATAAGGATAATTGGAGACGAAAACTTTTTCTGTTTAATGCCTGTATAATCGGAGCTTTTGTTATTGTCTATTTGTTTATTGGGGATAATGATAAGCTGTTTTTTTGTCTGCCAATCATTATTATTTTGTTTATACTCTCCTTTACCTTAAATGTAGGGATGCATAGGGAGATTCATAAAAAACGAATGATAGAAAATACCCTGAAGCAAAGTGAAGCGTTGTACCGTGGGGTAATAAATAATGCGGCCGCAGGAATTGCTTTGCTGAACCACGATGGACATTATCATTACGCAAATGCGACCCTGTGCCGGATGATTGGTTTCTCACAGGAAGAGTTAATAAGGTTAACCATTTTTGATTCGATCGTGCCAGAGGATCGGCAGGAGAGCATCATACATTGCAGGGAAGTATGGGAAGGCAAAGAGGCGTGGAAGAAATGTGAGAAACAATTCCAATGCAAAGATGGACAATCTTTATGGGCGGAAATCAATTTATCCACAGTTCGCGACAGCGGGGACAATGTCATTCATCTAATCATGATTGTTCTGGATATAACGGTCAGGAAAAAATTAGAAAAGGAATTGCTTCACCAGGCGACCACAGACTTCCTGACGGGCATTGACAACAGGCTTGCTTTTATGCAAAAAGCGCAGGAAGAATTTTCGCGCTCGGAGAGATACAAGCGGGATTTTACGATGCTTTTGATTGACATTGATAAATTTAAAAGTGTGAACGATCAGTATGGTCACCTGGTCGGTGATCGGGTGCTAAAAGAGGTCGTCAAGGCTTTTAAGCTGGTTTTGCGTGAGATGGATATCCTAGCCCGGATCGGGGGAGAGGAATTTGCAGTGATTCCAGTAGAATCCGACCTTATGATCGCCCAAACTGTGGCAGAGAGAATTCAGCAGAAAGTCCTTGATGTCGTCATAGAAATGGAAAATACCAAGAAGATCCAGGTTTCTGTCAGCATCGGAATTGCTGAAAAGAAAGAACTGGACCTGAGTGTTGATGATATCTTTAAAAGAGCGGATGATGCACTTTATGAGGCTAAAAACACAGGCCGGAACAGAATTGTCGTAGGAAGCGAATTAGTTGAAGATATGGGAGTTTGTAATGGTAATCCATGATATAACGATCCCGCTTTTTCCGGGAATGGTTTCTTATCCCGGGGATCCGCCGTTTCAATCAGAACCTGTGTATTCCATAGACAAGGACGGATATGGTCTTTCGATGCTTTCGATGGGCTCCCATTGTGGAACCCATCTTGATGCGCCGTCTCATTGCCTGACAGGAGGAGAATCTGTTGACAGGATTCCTCTGGAGTTGCTTATCGGAGCGGCCAGGGTAATCGAAGTGGCGGCTGCGGGGAGTATCCTGCCTGACCATCTGATCCCCAAAGGAATCCGCGAAGGGGAAAGGATCTTGTTTAAAACCCGGAACTCAGACCTTTTAAAGGACAATGCGTTTCAACCGGAGTATACTTATCTTTCTTCCGAAGCCGCTGAATACCTTGCAGCCAAAAAAGTACAATTGGTTGGGATCGATTACTTGTCCATTGATGATTCTACGAGCAGCGCTTATTCAAGTCATACCATTCTGCTTTCCGGAAACAGTGCAGTATTAGAAGGACTAGACTTATCGGAAGTCAATGAGGGAGATTACTTTCTCGTTGCACTGCCTCTAAAAATAAGAGACTGCGACGGCAGTCCCGTAAGAGCGGTTTTAATTGAAGGAATGAATCTATAACCAATCAATCAGGGGGAAAGATGTTCGAGTCCCTGGGTCAGTATCCGATAAACATGATCGTCACTCAAAGAATAAACACTTGTTTTGCCGGCCCGGCGCACCTTCACTAATTTGTATTGACGGAGAATCCTCAATTGATGGGAGACGGCAGATTGGCTCATACCTAAAATTTCTGCCAGTTCATTTACATAGAGCTCATGATCCAATAATGCAAAAAGGATACGTATTCTGGAGAAATCCGCAAATACTTTATAGAAGTCAGCCAGTTCCAGGGATAATTCTATACCTGGAATATGTTTTTGGGGCTGTTCTGGGGCAGGGGCATGAAATACCGACATTTTAACGGCCTCCTAAAGAAAAAGTGTAATCAGGACTGTACATATGCGCATATATGCATATGTACGTATTTATAATACTAAGTATTGTTGGGGGCTGTCAATACGAACCCCAAAAGTCATTTAAATTTTCCAGGTTTGAATAAACTGCTGAAGCTATCCCTGAACTGCGCAAACAACAGCCCTCCGAGGAAGATCAACCCAGCAACTCCGATCAAAGGATATATGGCAGAGACTGCCGCGGAAAAACCGTACCGGGCAGCGATAATTGCACCGATGGAAGCAAGGGTAGCACCAAGAATCCTCTGCTTGTTGTCGTAGGCAATCCTGGCTGTAAAGCCGTAGAGAATGCTTACGGCAGTCGTATAGATTTCCAAAAGCAAAATGAGTCCATAAGCATAGCCTACCAGTGGATTCAGTCTGGTAGCGAGAAATACCATGGGAACCTGAAAAGGAAGAATTTCCGGAGACCCGCAGATGATTGCCAGATTGATTGCCAGAATCCCGGCACCCAACCCAAGACCACCCAGCAGGCCACCCCAAACAAGACTCTTTTCATTCCGGCCTTCCACACCTAAGGGAGACAGGATAGCTACAGAAAGTACAATATTATAAGAAACATAGAGTATGGCTGCCGTGGACCAATGAGATGCTGTCGGAGATTCTAACGATCCAAGCAGTGCAATTTTGGATGGTGTGATTGGATCGAGGACAATCGAGATTATGGCAACACTGAAGACGGCAAGGAGCAGAAAAGGTACAACAAAACCAATGGCTCGTATAACGTTTCTGACCCCGGAAATGACGGTGAGAAACGAAAGCAGAATAACGGTAATACTGCCTAGAAGCGGGGAAAAGCCAAGCTGCTCTTCAACGACAGCTCCGGATCCTGCCGCCATGACGATCAGGACACCCAAGAAGCTCAAGGTAATAAACCAATCCATCAAAATTCCAAGAGGCTTCCCAAATGTGAATCTGACCAGTTCCAGGTGCGAATCGGCATTTTGTTCTCTGGATATCCGCATGATGAGAATCCCAAAATAACAAAATAGGATCGTACATACGGCGATACCGGCAAAACCTTTTGTTCCAAATACAGTAAAGAATTGGAGAACCTCCTGTCCGGTTGCAAACCCTGCTCCGACGATTGTTCCGATGAAGGCGGCTGCAATTGAAACTATGGAAAACTGTTTTGTATTTTTCATACTTCACCTGCTTTCCCTCTGAACCTAGGGTCCTAGGAACAATATCCTTAAAGATTATTATGTTAAATTTCTCTGGAAATGAACTTCAACGCATGCAGAATAGGTAATAATGGTGTAGAATAATATAGGCACAAGGGAATGAGTTTGAATGCTTATGGGGGGTAAAAATGTCACCGGAAAAGAAAAAACGATATGCTGTTATCATCATTGCTGTTTTCTGCCTGATTATAGTCACAGGGATAGGAAATTTCCGAGCTAAACAGCTCGCAGTAGATTTGGCAGGCCAGCGGGTCAGCAATACACTTGCTCTGGCCGAGGCTGGTTTTGATAACGAAAAACTTCAGGAGCTTATTCAAACGCAGAATCAGCAGAATACTTATTACGGAGAACTTCGGACGAAGCTGATGCAGTTAAAGACAGAACACCAGCTCGGGAATATTTACATGTTGTACAAGGATGAGCAGAATAAGGCCTGGTTTTACGTTGTTGATGCGAGGGCCGAGGATGACCCGGCACATTTGTCTTTGGGACAATTGGAGAACAACGCCTCGTCCGCAGTAGAGAACACGCTGAAAGGCAAAGTTGTCCAGGGAGAATATCACACGACTTCACTGGGGACGTTCGTATCGAGCTACCAGGAAATAAAGGATGCCGGCGGAAAGACGTATGCTGTTCTGGCAGGGGATATCGATGTTAAGAATGTGACAGAATTCCTGTACCTAACCAGATATGTACAATTGGGGATCATGGCGGTTAGTTTGCTGCTGATTGGCCTTATCGTTTATTTAAGCGGCAGAAAAAATATCAATTAAAGAAACAATGTAATCCTAACCAATATAAGAATATATAAGAATAGATAAGAATAAGAAAATTCCTTACCGGAAATATTAGGAAGGATGATGCATATATTTCCAGGGGGGGATTTTTCTTTTGAATGATTATTATTTAGAAGTTGGAACTTCTGATTATAAAGAGGAGCTTTCTCAAGCAGTATATGATTTGTACCATAAAGACGGACTGCCGATTGAAATATCTGAATTCTGCCGTGAAGCAAACTATCTGGTGAGCTTCACATATGCCAATTTGAAGGGAAAAAATGTCCAGAATGAGCTTACTGTTAAAATCGTTCAGTACTATATTGCCCATGCGCTGGGAAGCGTTGTTCTCCAAGGATGGGAAGAACGTTATATCAGAAAAAAATTAAAAAATGACTACAACATGTTCGGGAGCGAAATTGACGAGGCTTACCCAAAGGTTGCCAGATATCTGAATGACCAAGCAGAGACCGGTTCTCTCCGGCTCAGAAACAGAATTCTGGTAAAGTCCATTCTGGAATTTTTGAATGACCATCAAAGAATTGATCTGGAAGGATTTATGAATTTCAGATCGGGTCAATATAAGAGAGAATTAAAGAAACAGATTGAGCGTGCTGTGAATGCTTATGCCCTTCAGCGGGAGCATGAAAGCTTTGTACGACTCCTGAAAAGATTTTTTGAATCCCAGCGGGAAAACAAAAATACGATGCATATGGTCATTAATCACAAAGATGAAGTGGCATTTTACGATGACAAGCATTCCGTTCTAATAAATTACGGTGCTGAAAGCGAAGATCACCCCATCGGTGTTTTGCTGAAACGCTCTCCGAATCGCCTGATTGTTCATGTTGCAGCAGAAAAACAGTCCGGAATTGCCCGGATCGTTCAGGAAGTTTTTGGTGATAAGATGACCTATTGCCGGGGATGCAGCCTGTGTAAAGAGAACTAATTGACAACATACTTTAAGTGGTATAATCTAAGACTATAGAAAGGAATAATGAAGGCACGATGAAGAGGACAGTATCCTAATCGTTCGCATTTAGAGAGAAATGCCTTAGGCTGTGAGCATTTTTGCGATATTTGGGAAAAGACCGCCTCCGAGTTCCTCGCCGAACATGATTTGCGTAGGCTGGACGTTTATCCGCGTTAAGGATTCCAAGGAAAATCAGCTGCCGGTGTAGTAGGCGGTCGTATTTTTGAATTTGGGTGGAACCACGGGTTTCTATCGCTCTCGTCCCATAAGAAGGACGGGAGCTTTTTAGTATTAATACCAAAGAAGTTTAAATGGATAAATCATGAATAAAAACAAGGAGTGATAGGATCATGTTAAATGTAACCTTAAAGGATGGTTCGGTCCGTCAAGTGGAACAGGGTTCAACTGTTCTGGAATTGGCTGCTGCTATTTCTCAGGGTCTGGCCAGGGCTGCGGTTGCAGGTAAGGTGGGCGGGGAGGTCAAAGACCTCTCGTTTCCGATAGAGAATGACGCTAACGTAGAAATACTTACGCTTGACAGTGAAGAGGGACTGGAAGTAATGCGCCATTCAGCTTCTCACCTTTTGGCTCAGGCTGTGAAGAATCTTTTCCCGGGAACCATTCTGGGTATCGGTCCTGCCATTGCGAATGGGTTTTACTACGACTTTGACTCTGAATACACTTTCACACCTGAGGATTTAGCCAAGATTGAAGAGGAGATGCGAAAACTGGCCAAGAACGATTATCAGTTTGAACGTCGTGAGGTTAGCCGTGAAGAAGCGATTGACTATTTCCAAAATAAAGGGGAAAAATATAAAGTAGAATTGATCAACGATCTCCCCGAAGATGCCAGAATATCCATGTACACGCAGGGGGATTTTACAGACCTCTGTGCCGGACCGCATGTTCCCGGAACAAAGGTATTGAAGGCCTTCAAATTGCAGAGCCTGGCTGGTGCATACTGGCGCGGCAGTGAGAAAAACAAAATGCTTCAGAGAATTTACGGTTTAGCTTTTGCCAAAACCTCTGATCTTGATGATTATTTATTTAAGCTTGAAGAAGCCAAAAGGCGTGACCACCGGAAGCTTGGGATGGAGCTTGACCTTTTCAGTCTGCACGATGAAGGTCCTGGCTTTCCGTTCTTTCATCCGAAAGGTATGGTTTTAAGGAATACGCTGGAAGATTTCTGGCGCAGAGAGCACCAAAAAAGAGGCTATGTCGAGATCAGAACGCCTATCATTTTGAATACAGCTCTCTGGCAGCAGTCCGGGCACTGGGATCATTATAAGGAAAACATGTATTTTACGAAAATAGACAATGAGGACTATGCCGTTAAACCGATGAACTGTCCCGGCGGTATGATTATGTACAAGACGAAACTACGCAGCTACCGGGATCTGCCGATCCGCTGTGGAGAACTTGGTCTGGTGCACAGGCATGAACTATCGGGTGCTCTGCATGGCTTGTTGAGAGTAAGAAACTTTACGCAGGATGATGCCCATATTTTTATGCTGCCGTCCCAGATCAAAGATGAGATCATTGGCGTCATTAATTTAGTTGATTATTTTTATAAAATATTTGGTTTTACGTACCATGTGGAGCTTTCCACCCGTCCGGAGGATTCCATGGGTTCGGACCAGGATTGGGAGATGGCAACGAATGCGTTGCAAGAGGCTTTAGAGGCCAAAGGAATGGATTATAAAATTAATCCCGGTGATGGAGCCTTCTACGGACCGAAAATTGATTTTCACCTGAAGGATTGTCTCGACAGAACCTGGCAGTGCGGAACCATCCAGTTGGATTTCCAGATGCCGGAGCGGTTCGACCTGACCTACATTGGGGAAGACGGGGATAAGCACCGTCCTGTTATGATCCACAGGGTTGTTTATGGAAGTATCGAGCGTTTTATTGCACTTCTGACCGAGCAGTACGCCGGTGCTTTCCCTGTCTGGCTTTCGCCTGAGCAGGTGCGCATTCTGCCGATCAGTGACAAGCACAGCGCCTATGCTGAAAAAGTTAAAGGACGGCTTATGAACCGGGATATCCGCGCCTCGCTTGATGAACGCCGGGAGAAAATCAACTATAAGATCAGGGAAGTACAGACCGATAAAATACCTTTTGCTTTGGTCGTCGGCGATAAAGAGGCTGAAGAGGGTACGGTATCCGTCCGCCGTTATGGAGAGCAGAAGACCAGCGTCATGGAATTGGAAGATTTTATTTGCTTGATTCTGGACGAAATAAATACCAAAAAAATTCCTGCAGGGAATCAGACCTAAATCGGATTGACCGGCGGAAAACAATACAAATTCCGGAGAGTGGTGGGTAACTTGACTGAGAAAAAGAATTGGAATGAGTTAAAGCCAGGAGAGTCTTTGGTCGCATTTTTTCTGATTCGCAGGGTTGAAACGAAGACTACGGCTGGCGGAAACCGGTATCTTGATATCGTCTTAGGTGACGCCGGCGGGGAAATAACCGCAAGGATGTGGGACTGCAAGCAGGAAGATGAAGCACTGTATCAGAGCAATATGCTTGTAAAAATCAAAGGCAGTATGGCGGAATGGCAAGGCAAGAAACAAGTTAAGATCGATAAAATCCGTGCAGCTGTAGCGGATGATCAGGTTGACATTCAAGCGTTTATACCTGTGGCACCGTATAGTCCGGAAGCAATGTATGCTGAGCTTCTGCAATACCTTGGCAGGATGGAGAATGTCAAAATAAGAGAAACAGTCCAGCTTCTCCTGACAGAAGCCGGAGAGAAACTGCTGATTCATCCGGCTGCTGTGCAGAATCATCATGCCTTAAGGTCGGGACTGCTGTATCATACGCTGACAATGCTTAAAGCTGGAGAAAAACTAGCGGATGTCTATACTTTCCTGGATAAAGATCTTCTTTATGCCGGGATCATGCTGCACGATGTTGCCAAGCTTGATGAAATTGATGCCAATGCCCTGGGGATTGCTACGGAATATACAGTTGAGGGGCAGCTGCTAGGCCATATTGTTCAAGGAATCAAGAAAATTGAAAAGGCTGCAGACAAGGCGGGTCTCGATGAAGAGACCAGTCTCCTTCTTCAGCATATGCTGCTTTCGCATCATTATGAGCCGGAATATGGCAGTCCCAAGAGACCCATGTTTCCGGAGGCAGAAATCCTTCATTATCTGGATATCATTGACGCCAGGATGTTTGATATGCAAAAAGCCCTCAATGAAACCGAGCCCGGGAATTTTTCCGATAAACTTTGGACACTGAACAACAGAAGGCTATACAAGAGGTGAAAAAATGTCAAAAAGAAATGCAGTAAAAATATGGGGAAAGATGCTTTGTTTGCTTGTTATAGCCTTACTGTTGCTGACTGGCTGCGGGATTCTGGGCGGAGGCGGCCAGGACACGCCATCGGATAACTCGGGAAACTACGCGATCAAGGTCGGACTGATAACCGGCCAGGACGGAATCGAGGATATTTATTCTGAAAAAGCCTGGGAAGGACTGCAAAAGGCACAACAGGAACTAAACGCTAGGATCGGCTATGTTAAGATCAAAAATGATAAAGACTATCCGTCGGGACTTGCCGAACTTAAATCCCAGGACTGTCAGGTCATATTTACCATAGGTTCTGCTGCTGTTCCAGCAGTTTTGAAAGCGGCAGAAAAGAACCCTAAAATCACCTATGTCTGTCTGGACAGCACGATCAAGGAAACCATACCTGACAATGTTCTGGCCGTGTCTTATAGAGTAGAGGAAGCTGCTTTTCTGGCAGGGTATCTGGCGGCAAAAAGGACGGAAACAAATGTCGTTGGTTTTATCTCAGGGGACAATAAAGAAGAAGCACAGCCTTACTTTTATGGTTTTAAGAGCGGAGTACGGTTCGTCAATCCCAACTGTGAGCTTTTGAAAGGAAATGCCGCCACTTTCACCAATAAGGTCAGGGTCGAAGAAATGGCGGAGGCCATGGTCAACTCTGATGCCGATGTTATTTTTCATGACGCAGGTCTGGCAGGAAAAGCAATGATCGAAGTTATGGAGGAAAAAGGCAAGTATGCCATAGGCGCTGACATCGATCAAAATAGTCTGGCACCTGAAACTGTCCTTACTTCAGTCATCAAAGAAAACGGCGAGGTCGCTTACAGCATCATCAAACAAATTGAAGAGAATACCTTGGCGTCCGGTAAAAATGTATCGTATGGCTTAGCAGAGAATGCCGTCGGTTTGGCAGAGACAACTGAATCTATGGTTTCGGAAGAAACCTATACCAAAATAAATGAATATAAGCAAAAAATGATTGACGGAAAGATCACGGTTCCGGCTAACGAAAATGCTACATTTAAAATCACATATTAGATGATTGACATTGAACGCTGGACTATGTATAATATTTATGCCAAGTAGAAGCCATCCGCTTCTCACCTCATGGCAGAATGCTGATGAGGTCCTAGTGAGTTTTCCAGCAGGATTATGCTCATTTTGTATGATGAAGACGGGTGGAATACCGTCTTTATTTTTTTATACTCTTTGGCTCGTTGTAAGCAAAAAAATGGAGGTGATTCGCTATTAACAAAGATTTACGGATTAATGAAGAAATCCGGGCTCGGGAAGTTCGATTAGTAGGTGAAGATGGAGAACAACTCGGGATCATTCCTATTAAAGATGCCTTGAGCGTCGCTGCTGAAAAAGCGCTTGATTTAGTGGAGATTGCTCCTGCTGCCAAACCACCGGTTTGTAAGGTGATGGATTATGGGAAATATAAATATGAGCAGGCGAAGCGTGATAAAGAAGCCCGTAAGAAGCAGAAGGTTGTTGAAATTAAAGAAGTCAAGCTCCGCCCGAATATTGAAGACCATGATTTTATGACCAAGGCTCGCAATGCCCAACGCTTTTTAGGCGATGGCGATAAAGTTAAAGTTACCATCATGTTTCGAGGACGGGAGATAACACACCCAGACCATGGTAAGGTATTGTGTTTACGAATGGCTGAATTTCTTCGTCAAGAAGCTCTTGTCGAGCGTGAACCCAAAGTCGAAGGCCGCAATATGGTTATGATTTTAGCTCCTGCCGCACACAAACACGATTAAAATGAAAAGGGGGTTATCATAAATGCCTAAAATGAAAACACATCGTGGAGCTGCCAAACGTATTAAGAAAACTGCTACCGGCAAAATTGTTTGTTATCATGCATATAAAAGCCATATCTTGGAGAAAAAGTCGCCAAAGCGTAAACGGAATCTTCGCAAGGCAGCGGTTATGCATAGTACCGATGCGAAGCGTATTGCTCGTTTGATCGCTTATGTTAAATAAGAATATCACTTAAAGGAGGTCTTTAAAAATGGCCCGTGTCAAAAGAGGCGTCAGAGCACATGAACGCCATAAAAAAATATTAAAATTAGCCAGAGGATATAGAGGACGTAAGAGCAAACTTTTCAGAATGGCCAAACAGCAAGTCGTCAAATCGATGGCGTATGCTTTTGTTCACCGCAAACAGAGAAGACGTGACTTTCGTAAATTGTGGATTACCAGGATTAATGCAGCTGCCCGGATGAATAACATCACGTATAATCGCTTGATGTACGGTCTGAAGCTGGCTAATGTCAATATTAACCGCAAAATGCTGGCCGATTTGGCCATCAATGATGCTGCGGCTTTTACCAAGCTTGTAGAAGTTGCCCAAAGCAAACTTGAAGATACCAATACAAAAGCTCAGGCAAATGCTTAAGTCAAGAATACCTACGAATCTTTGGAGTTCGGTCTTTTTAGGACCGGACTCTTGCTCTATGTGCGTCAAGGACGACGGCATAGAATGCGCCTAGTACATTGGTCTTTGAATAATTTGACAAATATAATTATTTGGGTCTGGTCTGCATGCCACATTCCGCTTCCGGCAGATTATGCCCTCCATGGCGAGTCGCTCTTTGCCATCCATGGCATCGCGACATTAGGCCATCCGTGGCCGTCAAACTGCCGCGCTCCGCATCCATGCTCCGCTCACGCTGGAACTGTGGCACGCAGACCTAATATGGGGTAATCAGGCTCAGGCTTGAAAGAAATTATTTGAGTAATGAATTTAAGAATGTTGTATTCGTGTCAAGTACGTCAGGATAAAAAAGTGTTCGACTGGCCTAATGCCGCGACGCCATGAAAGGAAGGAGCGGCGATTTCAGGTAATCCGGGAGGATCATCATGATCGTTTCTTTGCAGAATGAACAAGTCAAGCATGTGGTATCCCTGCATGATAAAAAAGGCCGTAAAGAATATAGGGAATTCCTTGTAGAAGGCAAACGTTTTGTACAGGAAGCCATTCTCAGGCAAGCGCAGCTTAAGAAGGTTTATTATACGGCCCAGGACGCGGCGATGGAACCATCAGATCCGCCGCATCCTTTAAGTATTTCCGGACTCGTGACGGAGATACGTACGCTGGGAATAGAAGCGGAAGAGGTGTCTGAAGCGGTCATGCGCAAAATGAGCGCTACAGAAGAGCCACAGGGCATCCTTGGAATCATCCGGAGAACTGAGTTTGACTGGCAGGATATCTTGATTGAGAAAGATACCATTCTTCTTGTCGTCGACGGAATCCAGGATCCGGGTAATTTGGGTACGATTTTAAGAACCGCCCTGGCCGCAGATGTCAAGCAAATCATTTTGACCAAAAAAACCGTGGATCTTTATAATCCCAAAGTTCTGCGCAGCAGTATGGGCTCCGTTTTTTCCGAAGTGATCCTAACGGATAAAACACCTGAAGACATAGCAATTTATTGCAAAGAAAAAGAGTGCTCGATGGTCGTATCCACCATGGGTGGCACTTCCATATTTAAGACGAACATTCGTGAAGACTATCCTTTGGCATTAATTATGGGGAATGAAGCAACAGGACCGTCAGCTTTTTTTATGGAAAAGGCCGCTAAGCATTATTCTATTCCAATGTTTAACAACGTTGAATCGCTGAATGCATCGATGGCTGCCGGAATATTCCTTTATGAAATGCGAAGACAGGGACAATTCTTGTAAACCATGATTGAAAATGATATAATTCTGATCAGGCAAAGAAAACAATAACTTTGCTTTCCGGACCTAAGCCGAGGAAAGGTGGGCTCAAAATGTCAGCGCCTGATTATTTTTGGAAAGCCTTCGAGGCAACCGGTTCTCCCCAATTATATCTTTTGTACAAGAACAACGACAAATTGACAAGTGACAATGAACGGAACAAAAGGCAGGCAGGCCTCTAAAGGGAGGGCCGACCCAGACTGAAAGTCGGCCAGGCAGGCAGCTACCTCAACATGGGAGTCTTGAGGTTGAAGTTCATTCCGGGAGTTAACCGGTTGGCAGCCGTTACCAGCTTATTAAGTGTGAACTGTGATTTGACGCATGGTCAAAAAAGGGTGGTACCACGGGAAACCTAACTCTCGTCCCTAGAGGACGAGAGTTTATTGTTTTTTTACATCAATTCATTGCTGAAAGGGTGACCACAATGCGAGAAGAAATAAAGAAGATTAAGGAAGATACACTGGAGCAACTGACGAAGCTGACTTCGTCGGAAGAGCTTCAGGAGCTAAAAGTTCGGGTGATGGGCAAAAAGGGATCACTCACATCCTTGCTGAAGCAGATGGGTCAGCTCAGCGCGGAAGAGCGTCCCCAAATGGGGCAGATCGTCAATGAACTACGCAGCCAGCTCGAAGATGCCTGGGACAAAAAATGGAAGGAATTCGAAAAGAACGCTTTGGAAAGCAGACTTAGGGAAGAACGGATCGATATCAGTCTGCCGGGGTATTCTCTGCCTCAAGGGCACCAGCATCCTCTAAGCAAAGTGATCGAGGAAATTGAAGATATTTTTATGGGTATGGGTTTTACGATCGCTGAGGGACCTGAGATAGAAACGGATTACTATAACTTTGAAGCCCTGAACCTGCCGAAAGACCATCCGGCCAGGGATATGCAGGATACGTTTTTTATCACCGAGGATATTCTGCTTCGGACGCAGACCTCGCCGGTCCAGATCAGAACCATGGAAAAACTAAGACCCCAGCTTCCGGTCAAGATCATTGCTCCCGGCAAAGTTTTCCGCAACGATGATGATGCAACCCACTCACCGATGTTCCATCAAGTAGAGGGGCTGCTGGTTGATAAGGGAGTCAGAATGTCTGATCTTAAAGGACTGCTTCTGTACTTCTCCAGACAAATGTTCGGCGAATCCCGCGAAATCCGCTTGAGGCCAAGCTTCTTCCCGTTCACGGAGCCCAGTGCTGAAGTCGATGTATCCTGCATGCTTTGCGGGGGTGCAGGCTGCAGGCTGTGCAAAGGGACCGGCTGGATTGAAATCCTGGGGGCCGGGATGGTCCATCCGCATGTGTTGGAGATGGGTGGATATAATCCTAAAGAAGTAACAGGCTTTGCTTTCGGCATGGGAGTAGAACGGATTGCCATGCTGAAATACGGGATAGAAGATATGCGGCTGCTTTTTGATAATGATATCCGCTTCCTGGAGCAGTTCTAGGACATTGATCTTTAAATAATTTGACAAATATAATCAGTTAATAACATGTTGATGTACTGGAGGATGCTCTGATGAGAGTAAGTATGGAATGGCTAAAACAATATCTGGATATAGACTTAAGCCCTGAGGAGCTGGCAGAGGTGCTGACAAGAGGCGGGATCGAAGTCGGAGGAGTAGAATCGTTAAATAAAGGTTTTACGGAAGTCTATATCGGTGAAATTCTGGATATCCAGGCTCATCCCGATGCCCAAAAACTGCAGGTATGCCGTTTGAATACCGGCAGGGAAGAACTGACCATTGTTACGGGTGCCTCGAATGTCCTTGTAGGGGATAAAGTGCCGGTAGCTGTTCCGGGAGCGGTGCTTCCGGGAGGTAAAGAGATTCAGCCGGTAGAGATGAGAGGCGTAAAATCATATGGAATGCTTTGTTCCGACAAGGAACTTGAGATTGAAGCTGTCGGTCAGGAACGCAGCAAAGGCGGGATCCTGATCCTGTCTCCTGACGCGCCGGTCGGTGAAAGCCTGGAAACCTATCTTGGTCTGCAGGACAGCGTCCTGGAACTGGAACTTTACCCTAACCGGCCGGATTGTCTGGCGATGGTCAATGTTGCGAGAGAGGCCGGAACTTTGCTCGGGAGAAAGCCTGTTTTGCCGGAATGGGCCCGGGAGGAAATGCCTTCCTGGCCGGAAGATGTCAGGCAGAAGGTTGAAATTGAAGACCCGGAGCTTTCCTGGCGTTATTCGGCCCTGTTGGTGGATGATGTCGTCATTCAACCCTCGCCGCTTTGGATGCAGAACCGGCTTCGGGCTGCCGGAGTCCGGCCGATCAATAATATTGTCGATATTACCAATTACTGCATGCTGGAAATGGGACAGCCGCTTCATGCGTTCGACCGCGATAAACTTCAGGGTACGGTCAGGGTCCGCAAAGCTAAACAAGGTGAAACCATGGTCAGCCTGGACGGCATCGAAAGAAAACTGGAGCCGGATATGCTGGTGATCGCCGATGATAACGGGCCGCAGGCCATTGCCGGGGTCATGGGCGGCCTGGAAAGTGAAGTGACCGGCAAGACCTGCAGGATCCTGTTTGAATCAGCACATTTCCTCGGTTCGAGTGTCCGGCGCACCAGCAGAAAGCTGGGTCTCCGTTCGGAATCTTCCAGCCGTTTTGAAAAAGGGGTTAATCCTTACTGGACAGTCCCTACCCTGGGCAGAGTGGCAGAATTGCTGCTGGAGCTCGAGGCAGGCGTACCGATGTCCTTTACGGAAAAAGTCTGCGCGCTTCCGCCCAAGGTCCAGATTGAAATAGCGGTTTCCGCGGTCAACCAGGTTCTGGGTGTGGAATATACGGATCAGGAAATTGAAAAGGTGTTTGAAGTCCTCGACTTTGAATATCTGAAATTGCCTGACTGCCGGTACAGTGTTGACATTCCTTCCTACAGGCAGGATCTTAAAATTGAAGTGGATCTGATTGAGGAGATTGCCCGGATCATAGGCTATGATAAGATTCCTACCACCCTGCCGCAGGGCAGCCAGACGCAGGGGCGCAGAACACCTGAACAGGCTTTCCGGCGCAAGCTACGCAAGATCCTGATCAAAGCCGGGATGAACGAGGTTGTATCCTACTCTTTCAGCAATAAAGAAATGGATGATCAATGGGGGTCAGAAGGCCGGAATATCCCGCTCTTAAATCCATTAAGGGAAGAATTAGGAACGATGAGGACGTCACTCTTGCCCGGGCTATTGGAGATTGCGTCCAGAAATACGGCCAGACGCAACACCGATCTGCTGTTGTTTGAAATCGGCAATGTCTATTTGCCAAAAGAGCTGCCGTTAAAGCAGCAGCCTGATGAGGTATCGCGGATTGCCGGCTTGGCACAGGGAGAAAGCAAGCGCCATTGGCTGAATTCGCAGGTGAAATTTGACTTCTTCTATGTTAAAGGGATCCTGACACAAATCGCGGAAGAATGCGGAATGGAATTTGAATATCGGAGAATTGAGGAAGGCAAGTACAGCAGTCTGCTTCATCCGGGAAGGTCTGCAAGTATTTACTGCAAGGGGGAATCCCTCGGTATTCTCGGGGAAATCTATCCGCAGCTCGATCAGAAATGGGACCTACAGCGCCCGGTGCTGTTTGAGCTTGATTTTGGAGTGCTGTTCAAGAATGCCAATCTCACGGTTGTTGCCAAATCGTACCCGCGTTATCCGGCCATTCAGCGTGATTTGGCCGTTGTCGTTCCGGAAGAGGTATCCGCAGAAGATATTAAGAAAAAGGTAATAGCTTTAGGCGGGGAATTTCTGAAAGAAGTCGATCTGTTCGATGTGTATCAGGGACAGCCCGTTCCGGCGGGACATAAAAGCCTTGCCTTTACAATGCGTTACCAGTCTGCAGAACGAACCTTGAAAGATGAAGAAGTGAACGCCTTTAATTCCGACATCCTTTCGGGAATACAGCAGGAATTTGGGGCAAAATGGCGAAAATAAACAATCATGATGCAAGTTAACAAGGTACTAGACAGGAGAGCGGGTGAAGACAGTGAATCCGGAAGAACAAAAAGTATCGGTTCTAATATTCGGAGAACTTCATGTTATTCGCGGCAAGGGATCTGAACAATATATTAAAAAACTCGCCCATGATGTCGATAAAAGAATGGAAGAAATTGCGTTGAAATTCCCGAGGTTACCGGCACATCAGGTAGCTATCCTGGCAGCGCTTAATTTTGCAGATGAATTGGCAAAAATAAAAGAAGAACAGATGACGCTTCTTAACATGTTAGGAGAAAGCGGCGGGGAATAATTCTTTTTACATCTGAAGGTGATTAAGAAACGGTGATTAAGAAATGGTCGGTCCCGCTTATTATTCGGCCATTTCTTTATTATTTATTGAAGGCGCCCGGTCTTTGAGAAGGACTGCGCTATTTTGCTTTTGGTTATCAGGAAATGATAGAATAAAATGAAACAAACGGAGGTGTTACAATGAAAGGAATTGTCACTGTAATAGGGAAAGATAAAGTCGGAATCATCTATGGCGTTACCAAGATCTTGATGGAGAGAAATGTGAATGTAGAGGATATCAGTCAGACCATCATGCAGGATTATTTCACGATGATGATGCTGGTCAATCTCTCCAACATAAAATGCGATTTCAGTGTTTTGAAGGAAGAACTTGATGCCTTCGGCAAAGAGATCGGATTGTCGGTGAAGATTCAAAGAGAAGAGATCTTTGACTACATGCACAACATTTAACATATTTAACTTACAGTTAACAAGGGTTAACAAGTTGCCAGCCAGAATCAGGGGAAGTCTTTTGGAGGTAAATAATGAATCTCTATAAAAATATTTTTGAAACCACCCGCATGATCGAGAAAGAAAAATTGGATATCCGGACCATCACGATGGGAATCTCTTTACTCGATTGCATTGATTCCTCAGGAGAAAAGGCCCGCCAAAGAATTTATGATAAAATTACCAGGTTGGCACAAAATCTTGTCAAAGTGGGCAATGAAATCGAAACTGAATATGGCATTCCCATTATCAATAAACGAATTTCCGTTACGCCAATGGCAATCATTGCTTCCGGGAGTGAAGACGAAAGCTATGTCGAGTTTGCGAGAACGCTGGACAAAGCAGCCCGGGAGGTCGGCGTTAACTTTATCGGAGGCTTCTCTGCGCTGGTGCAGAAAGGCTTTACGAAAGGCGACAGAATTTTAATCGAATCAATTCCTGAGGCTCTGAATGAAACGGAACGGGTGTGTTCATCTGTGAATGTGGCCAATTCCAAAGCCGGTATCAACATGGATGCAGTCAAGATGATGGGAAGAGTCATTAAAGATACGGCTTATTTGACCAGGGACAGAGATTCGCTGGGTTGTGCCAAGCTGGTGGTATTTGCGAATGCGGTTGATGACAATCCGTTTATGGCAGGTGCCTTCCACGGGGTTGGCGAACCTGAAGTCGTTGTCAATGTCGGCGTCAGCGGTCCCGGCGTCGTTAAATGTGCGATGGAAAAAGTCAAGGGAGAACCATTGCATGCAGTAGCTGAGAATATCAAGAAGACTGCCTTTAAAATTACCCGGGCCGGCCAGCTCGTCGGCAATGAAGTATCCAAAAGACTGGGTGTACCGTTTGGTATTTTGGATCTTTCCCTAGCCCCAACACCGGAAATCGGAGACAGTGTGGCCAGGATTCTGGAAGAAATGGGCCTAGAGGCCTGCGGGGCCCATGGCACGACGGCAGCGCTGGCCATGTTGAATGACGCTGTCAAAAAAGGCGGCATCATGGCCTCCTCCTCCGTAGGGGGACTAAGCGGGGCGTTTATCCCGGTCAGCGAAGATGAAGGAATGATCAATGCGGCCAAATGCGGCGCACTGACCTTTGACAAGCTCGAAGCGATGACCAGTGTCTGCTCCGTGGGACTCGATATGATTGCGATACCCGGAGATACGAAGGAATCGACGATCTCGGCCATGATCGCAGACGAAGCCGCTATCGGCGTCATCAATAACAAAACCACCGCAGTTCGCGTGATTCCGGTATATGGCAAAGGGGTCGGCGATACTGCCGAGTTCGGCGGTTTGCTGGGCTATGCACCGATCATGGCGGTCAATCCATACAGCGCGGAAGAGTTCATTAACCGGGGCGGCAGAATCCCGGCACCGATCCACAGTTTCAGGAATTAACTGTTTTTAAATTTCTTGCGCTTCAATATAAGCAGCCTCTTCCAGCAAAGGGCTGCTTTGTTATTTTTAGAATTAATTTCCACATATTTTAATTTTTTAGAAGGATAGCAGTGAAATTTCACGAATATCAAATTAAAAAGTAACTGTTACCAAATTAAGTGCATTTCTGACGAACCAGATCAGTTTATCGAAGGAAGACTTGATGAAAGAAGTTTATAAGGCTGTTTGGATTTGTTGGGGGGCTGAAATGGAAGAACTAATTTCAAAGTATTTCCGAACCTAGTTCGGGAATACCGTAGTTCTACGACATATCGTGCAAAGACCGCGCCGTCCTGGTGCGGCAGAACAATTTAAGAAAATTTTTCGAGGAAATAGTAAATTATAATTAGAGAAGAGTAAATTACTTTAAAATATAAGAAGCAAATTTATTTTAGAGGATTGAACTGTAAATGAGTATTATAAATCGCTTATTACAACTGCGAAATAAACCAAGTCAAAAGCAAATTTTGGAACTTTTATCATGGTCAAAGCAGAATGCCAATATCATTGAACCATTAGACAGTATTAATTATGATATAAATAAACTCAATAAGCTTGATAAACTGTTAGAAAATAAAAGGGTGGTATATTTAGGGGAGGAAGATCACTGGATTCATGAAAAAACTGTTTATCGAATAATTATGCTCCGTTATCTAATTTCCCGAGGATGGAATTATATAGGGGAAGAAATCGGCTGGTCTGATGGCATTCGGATTGGTAAGTATATAGATAATGGACAAGAATCATATCTTGAAAAAATTGCAACTTACGGATATACGGGAGCACTTAGGACGGACCGTGAAGATAAGCCCCAAGGCATACTCAAAAGTTCTAGCGACAATTACCCTTTAGCAGAGTTTAAAAGTGAGCAATTATTCCTAACGAAAACATTAAAAGAAATTAACTTTAAAAAGAAAAAGATTCGGATAGAATCCACTTTTTTGGCTTTGATATTGACGCAGTTGCAGGCGGTGGATATGAAGATGCAGAAATACTGTTAAGCCCTTATAAACATAAAACAGCTGTGGTGAAAATATTAGAAATGCTTAACCGGATACCGGGTGAAACAATTAATGATGAGATAAGCCGTTTGAAGATGGTATTAGCTACAATAAAAGAACTAGAATTAAATTTAAAAAAATTTCTAGACGAAAAACAATATAACCTGCTTTATGAACATGTTTTAACTTTGCTTGACAGCTTTAAATTTAATCTTATCGCAAACTCGGCAGATACTTATAAACAACTTAATTTAGCAATGGCAGCACGTGAAAAAGCAATACATCGCCATGTAAAATTTGTTTTATCCATGATGAAACCCAGTGACAAACTTGTATTAATGGGGCACAACAGACATCTTTCCAAAGACATTTCTGCCATAAAAAATGGAGGGGCAGCACCTCCGGGTGGCGGGCATGTTCCGTCTGTCGGCACCTATATTAACCAATTGCTGCCGGGCCAGGTCTTTTCCATATGGCAATTGTTTAATCAAGGAAGTAGTTCACAGCCATATGTTAATCTGAATAGCAAGTATGTGAGCAGGCCTGACACTTTGAATGCTATTCTGGCGAAAATAGGGTCAAATTTTCTTATACCTACGGCAGGGCCGCGTTTGTTTGAAAAAAGTTTAGATATAGTTGGTATATATAACGCTGAATATAGAACAGCAATAACCAAGCAAGCAGATGCTATTTTTTTCATAGATGAGGTAAGCCCTCTTAGAAAATAATAATACTCATATTTTTTTGTCTAACTGTTTATAAACATTTAAGGCAGCGCGGTCCGTGTCGCTGCTGAGTCTGGGGGCACGATACGTCGTAGAACAGCCGGTTCCCGCCACTTGGAAGATGATGTATGTATAAGGGCGCGGCGGGAATGGCGGGACGTTATACGAAACCGTACGCATGGCCGCGCCTCCATGCGCGGATTATTCTGGAGGATAGCTTCTTTGTATAAAATTTCAAGAGGAGTACAGATATGCAAAAATTGATAGTAATTATCTGTATGGCAGTTTTTTTGGTAGTTATGCAGACGGGATGTAGTAATAATGCATCTGAAACGTCGTCTGCGCTGACACAACAGGAATCACTTTCGGAAACTCCACAAACGCCGAGGACAAATGCTGTTGAAAGTCCTCAAAATAATTTGCATTCAAATAGCTCGTCGGCTCCTAGTGAGGATATAGCGACCGTTCCTTATGACCCAAGTAAATACTTTACTGATGACGAATTAGTATTTACCGGAGGTGTTCGTCTAGAGATGAGCTATGAAGAGGTACTCGGAATTCTTGGTGGCTATGATGAGTTTTTTGATAACGCCCCTGGAGTGAAATCTTTTAAAAAGAACGGTGTCCTTTACGGCTTTTATGAAAGTGACGGTGTCTACCGCTTGAAGAATCTAAACTTGTCTGTATCTTCGAAGGAAGTCTTTCCTAGAGGAATCAAGGTCGGAGATAAGATTGAAGATGTGCTGAATAAATTCCCTGGAAATGATAAAACGTTGCGTAAATGGGCTTATCAAAATATCTATGGCGGGGATCATATGGAAATGTCCTATGCGAAATTGGAATTTAGAATGTATGATGAGTGTTATCATTTAACGGTAAAAACCCCAAAATCTATGATGGCAGTGAATTTCGACAAGAAAAATTGTGTGCGTTTCATAGAAATTTACGGTGAAGGTTTGTAAATAATATAAACCTTTAAAAAACAAAAATCTCTGACACCGATTATTTAATTGTAGTTGGTGTCTTTTTTTGTTTAAAATACTAAAATTTCTATCGATTAAAAAAATATATATAGTGCTTGATGCACTAAAATAAATGAGGATTAATAGCATCGCGCATATATCTTAACTTGATATTTTATGATTAAATTATCAATGAAAAAGTTTATATAAGCGGAAAGATCGTAGCCTGGTTCAGCTGGTGCTGCATTTTATTTATGCCTGCGTAAGCTTCAGCAAAATTATTGAAGAATATCGATGGTTTAGTACACTAGGCGATTTATGTAAGTCTAGCGTCTCTTTTATCTGCCGTATCTGAGAAAATCAATTTATGCCATTATCATTGAGGGGTTACTGCAAATATACTTGCACCTGCCTGTATTACGCCGGAAACCCTGATAAATGAAGGCTATGATCTGTGAAGAACCAGGAAAATAGTATCAAAACCGCCCTTGAATTTAATTAGTAGTATTCATTCGTTAGCCCTTAGAATAATCAAAATTTAGAACAAGGAGGGAATGCTTAGTAAGATATGTCAAATGAAATCAGTTATTTACCGCTGTTAATTATCGCTATTACCGCGGTCATCGTTCCTCTGATTTTAAACAAAGTAAAAATAATCACCATTCCGATCGTTGTCGGAGAAATTATTGCAGGCATGATTCTTGGAAAAAGCGGATTTAACTTATTTGATACTACGGACAATATTAATTTTCTTTATAATCTGGGTTTTGTGTTTCTTATGTTCCTGGCAGGTGTGGAAATAAACCTTAACTTAATATCATCTACTCGGCATCAAAGTTCAAGAACTTATGAGAGACCTGCAATTTTAGCTTTAACTGTGGCTCTTAGCACAATGGTCCTATCATTTGGATTGGCTTTTGTGCTCAAACAAGCAGGTTTAATATCCAATTATATCATTATCGGTCTCGTCCTTTCCACCACATCAGTAGGAGTTGTCGTTCCAATATTAAAAGAACGCGATCTATTATCTTCAGCTTACGGACAGGTCATACTTCTAGGGGCAATGTTTGCTGATATTATAACCATGGTTCTATTGTCGTTATATATAACATCGATAACCTCAGACTCGGTTTCAGAAATATTTTTAATTATCCTGTTAGTCCCCGCCTTCTTTGTCCTCTGGAAGTTGGGACAAAAAGCGATGAATTTTCCTGCTGTTGAAAAGCTTGCCGGAAAAAACGCTCAAATTAAAATCAGAGGAGCCTTTGCCCTTTTAATTTTATTCATTTTGCTAGCGCAGACCTTAAAAACAGAAATCATCCTAGCTGCTTTTATGGCCGGCTTGATAGTTTCTCTTCTTAATGACCGGGAAACTTCACCGATATATTCCAAATTAGATTCTATAGGGTATGGAATTTTTACACCATTTTTTTTCGTCGTTGTTGGTATTAACTTAAATATTACTGACATTATCCGTAAACCTGAAAATATATACCTTCTGCCCATTTTATTATTGTCGGTCTATTTAGTACGTTTTATTCCAGCCGTAATTTTACAAAAAGTTTTCTCATGGAGAAAAGCCCTAGCAGCAGAAGCTCTCCTCTCTTCAAGATTAAGTTTAGTCATTGCCATTAGTGCAGTTGGTTTAAACTATGGACTGATTGACGCCAGTTTAAGCGGAACAATTATTTTATTAGCTATTTGTAGTTGTATTTTGTCCCCAATCATATTCAATCAATTGTACAAAAACTGTAATTCTTAGTTGGGGGTGGTCATTTATTAATTTAAAACAAATTTCATCAATTACAATTCAAAATCATTAATAATCAAATTATATACGAGGTGAAAAGAAATGAATGAAGAAAACCAAAAAAGACAAGATCAACAGGAGATTCAGAAAAGCAAAACTGCACCCAATACGGCAGATAAAACCTTAAAGCCGTCGGTCACGAACGTAAGGTATAGCAAAGCCGCCCTTCAGAAATCCAATAAAAAAACAGTTCTCAAGGCCTCAGACCACGGTGCTGTCTTTGTCAAACGGCATGCGTATAACCCTGAAAATGCGACACAGTTAAGTTCAACAAAAATTGTTGGGCCCATTGAAAGGATCAGTGAAACGGATCAAGGGTTTCATAAAGCTGCCCGCGGTATTTATGGTGAGCAGGTAATAAAGGCTATAGTTAAACTTGGTGGCAAGCATCCGTTAATGGCTGCCCTATTCACCATGTCGCATGCCATCGGTGCGCCCAATTTTGTAGACGGGCCGGTAAGAGCGGAGAAACTTCCTTTGCCGCCGAAGGATTTGCTGGCGACCCATATTAAAGATCTCGGGATGTTTCTTGGCGCGTCAGAAGTTGGTGTTGGGCTGATGCCGCCTCACGCTTTCTATTCGGAGAAAGGTCCTCAAGTAGGCCAAGGACCCTATGATGCTTCGAAAACGACTCCGATAACAAATACGCATAAATACGCCATAGGCATCATCGTAGACCAGAGCTTGCCTACCATAACGAGTTCAACGGGCTTTGACGGAATTAGTTCAACCCAAAGCTATATGGCATATTTGAATTCGGGTATGATTGCTTGTTGTATTGCAGCTTATATTCGTAATCTTGGATATTCAGCAAGAGCGCATCATTGTGGAAATTATGAGCTGATAATACCGCCGGTAATGGTAGCGTGCGGTCTGGCTGAAATGACGCGTACCGGTGAATGTGTTGCTCATCCGCGCCTGGGTTTCCGTTTCAAGTCGGCCGCTGTAACGACGGATATGCCTATGGAACCCGATAAGCCCATATCTTTTGGTGCCCGGGAATTCTGTGTCACGTGTAAAAAATGTGCAGATGAATGCCCTTCGGGAGCTATTAGTCATGATGATCAACCTATCATTCATAATGGCTATGAAAAATGGAATACCAATGTCCAAAAATGCACGACATTCCGGGTTAGTAATAAGAATGGTGCGATGTGCGGGCGTTGTATGAAAGTTTGTCCGTGGAACAATAAGGAAGAAAGCTGGTTCCACTCGGTTGGAGTAGCCGCTGCTTCGAAGTCGCAATTAGCTGCAAGGCTATTAAAAAATATGGATGATTTCTTTGGTTACGGTACCGAAGTCATAGAAGAAAATAAGTGGTGGCTAGAATGGCCGGAACTATTTTAATGTTTAGATCGCTAGATTACAAAGCAAAGGAGCTGAGCGTATGGTCGGAATGATTTACTCTTTTTTTGTCGGGGCCTTATCAGTTTTAATTGAAATCGGAGTTAATAGTCTCACTTCTGCCAGCGGAAAGGTTATGACTTGGTACGGCTGGGTGCTGGTTTATTTGATTTATGCCTGCATCATAATGGGAACGTCCTTCGTTTACATTAATGCTGTGGGAAAGCACAAGGTTGCAAGGGCAAGAGGGGCAATGCTTCTCTTTGTAGGATCTGCAGTTGGTTGTTTAAGCCTCTGGGGGGTATGGCATTACTGGATGTAGCCCTAAGAATTAATGATAATGGAGATTAATTATGTACGTCAAAGCGCTAGACAAGCAATATTGTCTAGCGCTTTTGTTTATTTTAGTCGTTATTTAGATTCAATTTGTTTATGTAGTCTAAAACTTTAAAAGAAAACTGCAGGTGAAGTAAAAAATTAATGTCATCTAGATCCACTTCCATGATTTCTTGTATTTTTTCAATACGAAGGCTCATTGTGTTACGGTGAATATGTAAAATGTTTGCGGTTTCAATTAGTTTCTTTGAATTTTCAATAAAAGTATAGAGTGTTTGGGTGAAATTAGTTTTATTTTTCTGGTCGTAATCTATAAGGGTTAGGAGGGATGGATGACATAAATCTTTTAAGTCGGTGTAAGATGAGCATAACTCAATCACATAATTTATTAAATATTTTTCATATTCAAAGAAAACCTTTTCTTGAGAAGATTTTACGCCGATATCCATTGCTGTAAGGGATTGTTGGTAAAACTTATAGGTTTCAGTGAGGTCTTGAAAAGTGCGACTTAACCCGGCATGCAGGTTATTTTCATTAAGGAACCCAAACATATACTCAAAATCAATTTCGTGAAAGGGAGTATCGATACTCCTGCTAATCAGGATCACGACGTTATCCTCATAAATGATCGGTTTGCTGAAACTAATCAGACTTCCCACCATATCTCTAATGTAGGAAAGGGGAATATTTGCAAGGTCAAATTGAGAGGGCCTTATCGTAAGAATACATAAGTTTTTTTTGAAATTACAATCTAGATACATTAATCTTTCATTGATTACTTTTGAGTCCTTTATCTTTTTACTTAGCAAGTCAGCTAAAAAATATTCGTACATAATCCCTTTTGAGTTAATCAGAAATTTGTTTTTCTGCATTTCAGAGGAAATGACTTTGCATAAAAGTGTAAGAAGATCGATATCTTCATCCTTAATCGGTTGTAATACTTCCATGATTACAACTCTGCCGACAGTTTTTCCTTTAATATTGATACTTGACAGTACTTGGGAAACAGAGGGTTCCGATAGTAAAGGAAATACTGAATAATTACCATTGGAATGGTCATCCTTAATTTTTTCTTTAGATAAGAACAACACCGGAAGTTTGCTGTTGTTCACTTTTTCCAAAGCTCTTTTGTGTCTCATCAAAGAAACCGTTTCGTAAGAAAAAAAACCTTTTGTCGTCAGTTCAGTCCACATAGGATCATTAACCGTAATATTTTTTGTATAAGCAAGCAGCTTAAAACTTTTATCTAATACCATCATCGGGTTTCCTATTAATGGAAATGCCATATCGATGATATGTTGTATTCCCTGCCCCTGAGCGAGAGAATCTAGTAAAATTTCGGAATCAAGGGAGTGTTTGGTTTTATTGTTGAAGATATCCTGTATCGTATTAAACACTGCATTAAAATTAATTTCTCCCTCAATTTTCAATAGGTTAAAGGGTGGATTCTTTTCGAAGTAATCTGGTAAAGCCTCATCCGTTATCAAAATAAGATGAGTTCCGCCATGGTTGGCAAAAGTTTCAAGGTTAGCGTTAGTACTCATATACAGAACATCGGGTTCAAAGGTCTGCTTTCCAGTCTCTATGAGTTTCAAGGTCCGGATCGCAGATAGCCCATTGGCGGATTTATAGAGTTTTGGATTAAATGCATTTAATTTTTCCAGAAGTGTGGTCATGTAGATATCCAGCGGATATACCCCCCAAGTATAAAAGTCATATACTTTTCAGTTGGAACGAGCCTTATTGGTAATCTTCTTTATAGTATAGTACAAACTGCGAAGCATTTCATCTTATAGTCTTTAATGCATTTTAATTCTAAACAACCCACTGTATTTTCCCTTTCATAAGTCCTATAAAAAGAATTCTTTCGCCGCAGGACGCGGCGGTCGTGCGCGCGATTTTATATAACGTCCTGAGTATTGCCGACGCGTCCCATTCACATGAATCTTTACAAAGTGTTGGCAATACTCTGTTTAAGTGAAGTTGGTCGCCCCCATATTCAGGAGTCGCCACGGACGGCGACTCCTAAATCCCCACAAGTTATTCTTATTTTTGTCCTAAAGACTGAACTATGTAATAATCAATTTGTTTTATATCAAAATACTCAGTGTGTTCTAATAATGTTTTAATCACTATTCTTAGATAATCAATAGCTAGTTCAATAACTGGAATAGATGATTTTTCTAATGCAATTAATTCATTAGCCTTTTTCGGTACTCTACCATGAACAATATCGGATCGATATTTATATATTTTGGACATAGATTTATGTATGTCCAATGGAGTGTATTCACCATAATTACCTATTGATACTATTGCAGCCATACGGGATGTAATTTTATATGTTAATTCGCCCTTATCATCATCTGATAATAATATTTCTAATGCAATTATTGCGTCCAAAATTGAATCTTCTTGATTATCCCGCAAATAACATCTATTAAACCGATTGATTGCAATTTGAAGCTTATTTTTATCATTGCTTAAAATTTTATTAAACGCATTAGCAATTAATTTTAATTGTTCAGCTGTTAAACAATGTGTTTGTTTCAGCCAACCATATTTATCAAAATATTGAGGATAAGCCCTTACAGAGGTACCATAAACAGGAGGCAGAAATGCAGTATATCTATCAGCCCAGTTTTTGGGGATGCAAAGTAATTGGGCATATCCTGTATCAAAACCCGTTGCTAACCTTAACGAAGCAAAAAAGTGATTAATTAAATCATTTGGATAAGCACTTTCTTCGTGTATTGTATTATAAAATGATTCAAAAGACTCATTTTTAATTTCATAATTCTTAAATACTACCATATGAGTTGCACAACCTAGAACAGTATCATGTACTCCAGAACCATAGGAATTAACATCTATTCTTGCTAACTGAAATTCATCATTCATTTTAACAATTGAAACATTTTTGTTTATTTGATAATTATCAATCTCAAAATTCAACATTAGAATTGGAACAGCTATATCTACACTTAGCTTTTCTTCGAAATATCTTATACATTTTTCTACGAACATTTCTTCAAATTCTTTCTCATCAAAAATTTCATTATTATACATATGTAAATATCTATCTATTAAGCTTCCTAAAAACGAATTAAACAAATAATCTTTTAACTGAAAAACATTTTCTTCTTTATCTTTAATTGTTAAATCTATTTTAAAAGCGATGTCAGTATTATTAAGTAAAAACATTTTTAGTTCTTCGTAATTTGATAATGTGTTATATTGTATTTTATTTATATCGTCAGTGGATGAAGTAAAGATCGACTTATAGTCTGCTGGGCCTTCTGTAAAAATCGCGCTAGAAAAGTGAGGCATACCATTGGGGAAATCTGTATTTTTCTTAGGAAATTTATAATAAGTACTTATATATTTCTTTGATAATTTATATTCTAATGCTTTATTAATTCCATCACGTACAACTATATTAGTAAGCCGATAAAATTCCTTTATTAGATCACCACTAATTTTCGAATCCACAAATCTATTCCTCACTTTTATTTCTATAATTCAGAATTAAATTCTTACCCCGTGCCTGGACGGCCCGGCCTTTGTGACCAATTTCATTAACTACGTTCCGAGTATTGCCGAAGCGTCCCAACTACTTTCATTTTGGCAAAGTTTTGGCAATACTCTGTTAAAATGAAGTTGGTCGCCTTTCTGTTCAGAGTGGTCATGGACGACCGCCCCTCAAATCCTTTATTAACAATCATCCAAAATCATACTTTGTTTTGCGTGCTTTTATTTCTTCTTTCCCGATCAATATTGTCAAGTATTATTCTTTCAATCTTGACTGGTTCATCACACTCACTGTCCCTTGCTCTGTAATCACATCTTGGGCACACGAAGCCTAGCTCGTAAACATTTGAATATTGTATCATTGGTGTATCACAGTTTGGACAAAGAGCAGTTAATTCTGATATAACCCAAGCGTTTTTATAAGAATGCCACTTCCAGTCCCAAGTCCATTTCCATTTCTTAAATTTTCCTTCTCTATAGCTACAAAAGTCTGGTTTAATAGATTCTTCCTGCCTAAACTTAGCAATTAAGTAGATAACTAAAAATATAAAAAATATGCCTAGAATTACCCACCATACTTTAAGCTCTAAATTCAAAACATGAAGCACGAAGTTCCAAATTGCCTTAATAATTTGATAAATTGTACTAAAGATAGGTCTGTTTTTAAAATAGTCATATCCGATTGTAAGAAGTAAACTGAAAATAGAAGTCCCTATACTAATAGTCCAAGGGGATTTTAACATTTTTTTATCTCTCATCTATCCTACCCTCTTTAATGATTCTAGCTTATCTAAAATGATTAAAACGCTACTATAAACCTTAACTGTCCGCGGACGGCGCGGCCCTTGCGACCAATTATTCAAAAAATTGACCCAATTTCAACAATGGGTAATTTATTTAAAATTGAACTTGTTAAAAGGGTTTTCTTCCTTGGATAACTCTACCCAATTAAAATCGTACTTTTCATCATCCACCCATGAATTAGCTTCTTTTATACTAAATAGCGAGTCATCTACAAATGAATAACCCTCATCATCTGAATGGTACATCATGCACTCGTTATAGGTGAAAAATGCATTATACGAAAACTGAGAATAGAGTATACACAGGAGACCAGCCATAGATTCTAATAGATTTCCTAGAGTAGCGTCTTTGAAATTATTATGTCGATCATGTTTAACATTGTTGTATTTCTGATACCATTTTAATGAATATCCGTTTTTCCATTCTTTAAATGGTTCAAAAATCTTTTTACCTGACCTCCATATATCTAGCTTGACACTGTATTCTGAAAGCTTTGAACACTTTTCTATATTAAAATAATCAATAATATTTAAATTTCTTTGGTTATAGCCATTTGATAACAAAATCCCTTTACAGTTAGCTTCAAATTCAGTTGAAGTTCTCAGGAATAATTCATAAATTCTATGTGAATATACATTTAAATTTTCTTCGCTTGGTTCTACATATTCAAATATTTTTTTCAAATCATTTATGATAAGATAATAACCCCTACATAAAGATATTCGATCATTCGCATATCTAGGGTCTTCATAATATCCTTCGCTTCCAGGTCTAACAATTCTAAAATAAGGCTTATTTAAACTCATTTGGACATCCCTCAATTTCTAAAGCTTAATCTATTTTCAAAAGACTCAAAAAACTGACTTACTTAATCCGCGCCAGGACGGCGCGGCCTTTACGACCAATTTCATTTAACGTTTCGCGAAGTTCCGTAGCGTCTTACCACATTCATATATTCTAAGTTACGGAACTTCGCTGTTAGACGATGGACCATGCCCCCAGCTTCAGAGCCGACCATGGATGGGAGGCCCTTAAACTGTTCCCCTTGAACTTAATTGATTTATTAAATAAGAATAATTGGCAGCCTGTTTTGCAGGATCTTTATGAACATTAAAATTAGTTCTTCCATTTCGGCCCACCAATAAATCCAAGCAGCTTATAAACTTCTTTCATCAAGTCTTCCTTCGATAAACTGATCTGGTTCGTCAGAATGCACTTAATTTGGTAACAGCTTTTTACTGATCGGGGCTTCCGCAGCTATAACCTGACGGATCTGGTAAAGAATCAATCCGGTTACTTTTTAATTTGATATTCGTGAAATTTCACTGCTATCCTTCTAAAAAATTAAAATATGTGGAAATTAATTCTAAAAATAACAAAGCAGCCCTTTGCTGGAAAAGGCTACTTATATATCGGAAAGGATTTATACTTCTGATAGTTTAAAAAAAGTGCTGTTCGCACTTTTTTTAAACTATAGTTTTTCATCAACTACCCACGTTATGAAATGGTCAACCAGTTCCAGCTTTTTCTCATCGCATAGCTTGATTTTTTGATTAATTTGAGAAAGCAGGCTGTCATTTGTGTGCCTGACAATACCCAGCAGGAAGTAATCCGGCGTTATGTCCAGGGCCTCACATATTTTAATTAATGTTTCAATGCTGGGAATAGAATGATTGTTTTCTATATTGGAAATATGGTTGTTGCTTAGTCCCGTGGCTTCTGCGATGTCATCCTGGGTCAGGTTCAACACCTTGCGCCTTTTTGCAATTCGTTCACCTAATTCTTTGTAATCAATCTTCAAATCTTATCACCCTGTTTAACTTTATCAGCTCAGCGATAAGGTTGTTTATTTTCTGTAAGCCCGACCAGATAGTCAACGCTGGTTTTATAAAACTGTGCGAGTTTAATCATGATGTTCAGTGGAACATCACGTTCCCCTCGCTCATATTTGGAGTATAAAGATTGATCACACATCAGGTATTCTGCAATTTGTTGTTGGGTTAGATCATGATCTTCACGAACATCACGTATTTTTAAGCGCATTATCATCACCAAAGCAAGTATATCTTAGGACGATAAGTCCTATTGACATATTGGACTATTTGTCCTAAAATTATTCAACGAAAGCCACTTATGTGATTGTGGAGGAATATGTGGAGGAGATAAGTATTGCTTACTATCGGCATTTGCGATGACAGGCCGCTGTGTCGCCAGTTATTGGAGGCATTCATTCATTTATATGAAAAAGAAAAGGGGGTTTCATTTGATATTTACCAATTTGGCAGTGGTGAAGAGCTTCTTGAAGAACTTAATAAGCTTGGGATGATTTTTGACCTTCTTTTTCTTGATAATAGTATGAAAAAGCTGACCGGTCTCGAGACCGCCAAACAAATACGGCAATCTGCTTCCATGTCAACATGCAGCATCGTGTTTGTGACATCTGCCGATGATCATGATCAATTTATGCAGGTACAACCTTTACAAGTATTATGTAAGCCAGGTACTCAGGAGCGTATTGATGCTATATTAGACAAAGTTCTGACCAAGAAGGCGTAATCATAAGCTTCACTTTTCTTTACATAATCAGCTTCAATTTTTTTATTTAAAGTGTGCTCCAACAAATTCTATAATACCCTTCATGTCCATTCAATCAATTCCCCATTTTTCTCAGTTTGGTATTTGATTGTATTGATTTTGGCCGTGATGACAAGCGTGATGACCGCATATAAAAAGGCCTGTCCGCAAAAACGAAAGCGATTTCGTTTTTGCGGACAGGCCTGGGTCAGTCACTTAATTTATCAGATTAGTGTGTCCCTACCTTTATATAGTATTCTTCTGACTTCCATCACATTGTCAATAACTACATAGAAGATAGTAAAATTATCTACATAAATCCGATAATACGGATTTTTCCTTTTTCGATTTGATTGAAAAGGTTCGAAAGATAATGGCCAATTTAATCTTTCAGTAATTGAATTTTCGATTTTATTGATAAGCCTTACTGCGGCATCGGGGTTATGAAGCTTAAATACAAGGTAATCAACAATTTCATTAAGGTCGGCTCCGAATCTGGGAATATATCTTAAAGAATACTTACCTTCCATCATTAATTCTCGCTTTCACCTTTGAGAAAACCTCTTCATGAGTGTAGCGGATGTCTGTTGAATCCGCCTCCTTATCTGCTTCATCAAGTTTCAGTTCTGTATTATCTGTCAATTCCGCATATTTTTCAAGACTTAGCACCACCATAGAGCCATAACCGTTTTTCGTTAAATAAACAGGCTCCCCTTCTTTAACAACTAAATTTTCAATTTCCGGAAATTTATTTCTTAAATCTGAAACAGGTCTGATATGGATCACGCCTTGTCACCTCTTTTGCATTATTTTATCATAAATATATCACTATTTTATTAAAATATCAATAATATATGACCGGACCGCTTAAATGAGATCATCGGTCGGTCCGATATACTTAAGAATGCGTCTTTTGAAATACGCTTATCTTTTATAGTTCAAACTTAGCTAAGGTTCATATAATAATATGAACAGTGATCAGGCAAAAGAAGAGGAGGCGAGACCACCGGCAAATCCTGATTGCCGTCGGCCCGCCCCCGCTCTTCATCTTTTATGCCGGTACTGCTCGCTTACGCTTGCGGAGGATCATAAAGGTCATTGGTCGTGGTTTCAATGACCTTTATATCCTTTACCCCTGTAAGGGCACCGTTTGTCGTAAGGAATATCCCGCCTGCGATAAGCGAGTTCATAACGTCCATGGCTTCAGTTAGCAGGATATCCTCTCGCGGTTGGGGAACCGTTAGGGAAAACGTGTTCCCTCCGGTGGTAGCGAAAGTTAATCTTGCTGTTCGGTTGGTGGTCACAGCCAATTGAATCACCTCCTTGACGCCTGAAATTGCCCTCCGCTTTACGCTTCGTTTGTCAATTCATCCGTTCTTCTGAAGTAAACGTCAAGCAGCGTATATTCCGACAGACCGAAGATGGCGTGAGCCGCCTCATAGACAGCTTGATTCGAAGCATTGTAAACAATATTGTTAAGGGTTCGCTGTTTGGTTATCGGAGCACCGGAGGTGCTGACTCCGGTCTGATAAACCAATACCAGAGCGGCGCCGGATGGCGCTGAAACAACGGCCATTCCAATCATCTCCTTTCCCTTTTATTGGACAGCTTACGGCTGTCTTGTACATACTATGCTTGGCTTGTCCAAAGGTTCCCAAAAAAAATCAGGAATTAAATCTAAGCGGTTTCTTGGGGGGCGGCCACTCTTTAATCGTCTCTGCCATGTATTCAATCAGCCGGTTGGCCTCTTTTCTTTTTTCTTCTTTCAGGTTCGGATCGAGATGCGCCAGATTGGTGAGCGCTGTCGTCAGATCAAAGAAGGTATCGGCGATTGTTTTGCAGCAAGTGTCGCATTTTTCTACATACTTGATGTGAGCGTCGGGGTCATGTTCGGTTTTAAGGTTGTGGGTAAAAGGGGCTGTTGTTGCAGAGGGGTCGTTACCGGCAAGGGAGGCATTGTTGGCAGATTGAACTTCTGCATTGACATTTTCCGGATTCGTTGGCATTGACGCAGCCTTAGTGTGCTCATTCCTTAATTCGGAGATGGTGCTGTCGATCGTCTCCAGCCCTTTTTTAAGTGCTTGATTCTCCTGAAGCGCCTGTTCCTTCGCCTGATTGGCCTGATCTCTGTCCTTAAGAGCCTGCTGCAGCTCCTGTTTTGTCATACTGCCGACGTTATTGTGCGCGATAAATTCCTCCCGCTCCTCTTCCGGTAAACCCAGCAGGAGGAGGGCCTGGGTGTAAGTCAAAATCGACACTGGTGTCGATTTTGACCTGTCGGATCCGTCAGGAAATTTAGGCCCGTATTCTTTGTAGAGCTTGATCAGTCTTTCGGCAGTTTTCTGGGAATAGCTCACAGACTCTGCCAACCATTTACCCCATTCCCCGTGTTTGACCAGATCTTTGGCTTCCAGCAAACGACGGCCGATTTCAATGGCGCTGGCAAGTACTATTTTTTTGGTTTGGCAGGTTATCATATTTATTTCAGCCGCTATGACAAGCGGTGTGCGTTCGGTGGTCGGATTATCCATGCCGCCCGCCCTTTCATTATGAGTCTAATTGCAGCATATGCAGATGGGCTTCGGGTGGTGAAGGCTTGGCCGCTTAGGCTCAGGACATTTGGCCAATTCCGCTAAAGCCAATTCCAATTAAAGTAAAATAATGGGAAGGAATTTGTAAATATAATGAAGAATAAATATTTTAGTAACAAGTGTCACATTTGTGAATAATACTTGGTATTGTCTTAGAAGAATGGAATTATTTAAGATAAAGCATTTACCACATTCCCGCTGTGCTGCCACATCGTGTAACAGGCAGTTCCCAAAACTTTGAATATGTGAAATTAATATGATGCTTCGGGAAAAAATAATAAAATGTAGGAGTGTTATGATGAAAAGTAAAATTGCTGATTCAATAAAGTTAAAAAGTCAGCCAGTTGCAGTATTCCGTTCAAATGTTAAACCCGAGGATGCAATGCAGTTCCAAGAAGGGAAACGGGGTTGTGTTATTTCTATGTTAAATGCTGCAGCTAAAGGACGAGTGGCGGTATTTGAAGATAAGACTACGAATTGTCCGGGTGGTAAAGTTGGACTTGGTTTCAATCGGTTTCAATTAGGTTTTATTGAACATTTCTTATCAACTGGTGTTCCCGGTGGTAGAGAAGGAGAATTTTATAAGAAGAACCCGGAGTTAGCAGCGAAATTCGCAGCTGGGTTACCTGAAGTTGTACCCGCAAAGTATATAATTTTTAAACCGTTATCGGGATTGGCTGAAGATGAAACACCAGAAATAATTATCTTCCTAGCCAATGCAGATCAACTTTCAGCACTGATGTGGTTCGCCAATTACGATAAATCAACTCAAGACAACGTTAAAATAGACTTTGGTTCTGGCTGTCAGCAGTCTGTACTATATGCTCTAGAGCAAGCAGAGAAGGAGGATCCAAAGTGTATTATCGGATTAACGGATCCTTCCGCACGAAATTATATTGACAAAGACATTCTTTCATTCAGCATTCCATATAAACGCTTCTTAGAGTTAGAAGAGCAAGTTGAAGAGAGTTTTTTAACCAAAGAAATATGGCTTAAGATAACGTCAAGGATAGAATAGATTTTGAAGTATCACATTTTAGGTAATAACTCATGCGCGGATTTGTCAGAAGAAATAAATAGAAAAAGAGGGGCAAAGTGAATAATATTCTAAGGAGATTAATTATAATATTTACCTTGCTAGCTATTAGCTTACTTATCGTCTATACATACATCTATTTGAATACAGTTGACTTAAATAAAGAGAATATTGTTAAAAACATTGAGAAAGAAGCAGGTTCAGGCGTTGAAATACTTCAGATAATTGAAAATAGAAATGATCAGTTCATTCTTTTTAAAAACAAATCCTCTGGTCAATTAGGAATGATATATTATGAGCCTCATACTTTGCTTGCTAGTCGATATGTATTCCTAGGCGGGAGTAACATAACAGGAAGAGCAGATATAAATACCAAATTTGGTGTATACGACTTCGGGCCGGCCACAGATAAGAGTTATGACAGGTTGATTGTGGTGTATGGTTATAACGGGCCTAAAGCACAGACGATCGAATTAAAGTTTAAGAATAATACTGTAACCAGAAATATTGGAGGAAGTGATTACTTTCTCCACGTATTTAGATTTTCTCAGGATAATCTCATTGGTCCAGAAGTTAAATTTCTAGATAAAGCTGGCAAAGATATAACTCAAAAATTCCTGTAAGAGTAACCTATCTACTTAAGATAAATAGGGATGAGTTATATGAAATACCATGCAAAGTGTCTTGGAAGAAGATGTAAACAAGTGGTTGATTAAGCATAATATGTGGTATATTAATAAGTAAGGAATGTAAGGAATGGAGTGATTGTAATGGAGCTTGCTAGAATAACATCAAAAGGACAAATCACGATACCAGTAGGAATAAGGAAGAAGCTCAATCTTAAAGAAGGGGATAAAGTTATCTTCATTAAAGAAGGCGATAAAATTGTTTTTGCTAATTCCTCCATGATAGCATTGAAAGAAATACAAGAAGGAATGCAAGGGGTAGCTGAAAAGCATGGTATCTACTCTGAAGATGATGTTAACAACTTAGTTAAAGATATAAAAAAAGAAATTTGGGAGAAAAAATATGAGAATCATGATTGATACCAACGTGCTTATTTCGACTATTCTTTTCCCAAAATCTGAAAGAATATGCAGGTAGTAACCAGACCTCGGGAGTTCACGGGACGTATATAAAATAGCGCGCGGGGCAGCTACATCGTGTGGCGGATTTTTTGGGGAAAAATTTTGGCGGAAGGAGAAATCTAATGATGAAAGGAACAAAGCGTAAATCGTTATTGGATAAATACCCTCCATCAGAACCATGTAGTTGCGATATTTGTTTGGCTTATTGTCAACGCCCCGGATGGTGGACTGTAGATGAAGCGACAAAAGCAATTCGTTTTGGCTATGCCAATCGCATGATGCTTGAAATATCTCCGGAAAGAACATTTGGTGTGCTCTCACCAGCATTTAAGGGATGTGAGGGGAAGTTCGCATTAAATAATTTTGCACAAAATGGATGCAATTTCTTGGAGAATAACTTGTGTCAATTACATAGTACAGGATTAATGCCCCTTGAATGTCGATTTTGTCATCATGAACGAGAAGGATTAGGACAGAAATGTCATTCAGATATAGAAAAGGAATGGAAAACAGAAATTGGAACGGTACAGGTTTCAAAGTGGACAAAACAATTTGGGATATATCAGCAATATTTGGAGATAATCAAGGGGCCGCTGTCCTGTTGGCCTCTGAATCTGGGGGATCGCTACTTTACATAACAGGCAGTTCCCGCCGCTTGGAGGATGATGCATGCGATCATGGCGCGGCGGGAAACCGGCAAAACATTATATGCTATATCGTGCAAAAACCGCGCCCTCCTGGCGCAGGAAAAGAAATTGTTGGTTCTTAAAGTTGAACGACAATTGAATGAAGTTGGCATAAGCACAATTAATCAATTGCTTGAGACTGGTAGTAAGAAAGCTTGGCTGAAAATCAGAAGTTGTCAAAGGCGAATTAAAGGAGTGGTAAAGTATGGCATTGGCTATTATTCTTATAATCGCTGCACTTGTAGGTATAATCCATGGGATAATGAAGAAACGCAGGACTTTGGTAATAGTATCAGTAATTGTACTGATTATCATTGCAACAACAATGTTATATTTCTACATGAACCCTTATTAAAGTTTAGATAAAATACGATGGAATTCCCAATACTTTCCCCATAAATAGGCTAGATCGGATAATAGAACTTTTAAAATTAATAAAAAATATCATAGGCAGCAGAACTCTTCTTGAAAATTTCGATATTATGGAGGGATCGCAGAATGCTATTATTGTCACCAGGGTTTTGGTCGGCTATGCTAAGTTTCGCATTTGTCATGTGGGTAATAAAAATGCTTTGGAGAATTGACAAAAACGTAAAATCTATTGAGCGGAAATTAGATACGACTTCTAAAGAAGACTCATTATAGAAGGAACTACAATATAAAATTTTGCAACAATCAAAAGAGGTGTTATTTATGAGTTTAAACAAAGAAATAAAGGATCAGCTTATATCCAGAGGTGCTTCAATAGTTGGGTTTGCTGATTTATCATCTCTGCCAAAAGATCAAACAAAAGGATTAAGCTACGGAATTTTGATAGGAGTAAGTGTAAATCCAGAAATACTACTGAGTATAAATGATGGGCCGACCTTAGAATCTTACGAAGAATACAAAAGGCTGAACAGATTATTGGATGAACTGGATGAATATACTGCAGAGATTCTTAGAAGTAAAGGCTTCTCTGCAGTCCCTAAAATTAAAGGCAGTGTAATAAAAGATAACCAAACACAACGAACAGAGTTACCGCATAAAACAATAGCGACAAGAGCAGGGGTAGGATGGATAGGAAAATGTGCATTATTAGTAACAGAAGAATACGGTTCAGGAATCAGAATTTCAAGTGTCTTAACCGACGCAATACTGGAAACCGGAACGCCAATAACTGATTCAAAGTGTGGGAATTGCCTTGAGTGTAAGAATGCGTGTCCCGCGGGTGCCATATCAGGAGAAAGTTGGAATGTCAATATAGACAGGGATAAATTTTACAATGCGATTAATTGTAGAAACACAGCACGAGAGAGATGCAATAAAATAGGTATTAATGAAACTATGTGTGGATTATGTATAGTTAAATGCCCATGGACGAAAGGATATTTAAGGGGACAACGTCCTGTAAAATAAAAAAAGGAGCCTTGAACAAACTCCTTCAATCTTTCTATTTCACTTTACGTACATGTGCTGTTTCTATTCTTCCTAGAGTATTGATAATAGTATCGTTTTTTTCATTCTGTACTTCGCGAGCATCGAATAGTGCTTTTATTTTATAACTTAAATTATTTTCAACATTTACTTCAATTTTTTGAACTCGGGAGGTTAATTCCTTAAGTTGAAAATTAGTTTCGGTTTGGTTCTCAAGGATTTTTCCGAGAAGATCCATTACCTTATCATCCAACACGATCACCTCCTACTAAATAGCTTATCTTTTTTAAAAGATAAGTCAAGGAGAATTTTCCATCCATGGCAACTGCCGAATTCATTTCTTAATGGTTTTAATCTTTCCCTAATGAGATCTTTAAAGGAGAGAATGGAAAAAATTTGCCGCAAAATGATAGTGTGGTATGATTAGAAGAAAAGCAGAAAAAGACGAAACAGGAACGGAGAACGCAACCATGCATTCAGATTTTGGCAGCAGTCCGCGGCAGCATACAAATAAAAAGATAGAACTTCTTGCGCCGGCCGGAGGTTACGAGGCATTGAAGGCTGCGGTGGAAAACGGAGCCGATGCCGTCTATCTCGGAGGCAAAATGTTCAATGCCAGGGCTTCGGCCTCGAATTTTGATTCGGAGGAATTGTCTAAGGCGGTGACGTACGCGCACGAACGCGGCGTCAAGGTCTATGTGACATTAAATATTCTTGTGGCTGACAGCGAATTCTCAGAGCTGGCGGACTATGTCTATCAGCTATATTCACTTGGTGCGGACGCCTTGATCGTTCAGGATATCGGGGTTGCAAATTTTATTCGGGAAGTTCTGCCGGAAATGAAGCTTCATGCCAGCACCCAGATGACCCAGAATAATATTTATGGATTGAAGCAGCTAGAAAAAATGGGTTTTTCCAGGGTTGTTCTGGCCAGGGAGACTTCGGCGCCGGAAATAGAAAAAATGGTTCAGGCGACGGAGCTGGATGTCGAGGTCTTTGGACACGGCGCACTGTGTATCAGCTATTCCGGACAGTGCCTGATGTCAAGCTATATCGGGGGACGGAGCGGCAACCGCGGAAGGTGTGCACAGCCTTGCAGGATGGCCTACAGTTTGGTTGACGGCAAAGGCAGGGATTTGCTGGAAGGAAGGAAGACCGGGGAGCATCTTCTGAGTCCGCGCGACCTGAAATTATTGGACAATCTTGGGGAGCTGCAGCGGATCGGTGTACGCTCACTGAAGATAGAAGGCCGGATGAAAAGACCGGAATATGTAGCAACAGTCATCCGGATCTACCGTAAAGCCCTGGACTTTTTACAAGATCAGAAGGGGCAGGAAATCACAGCCCGGGATCTATATGAGCTGACTCAGATTTTTAACCGGGATTTTACAACCGGATACTTTCAGGGTTACCAGGGAGCTGAGATGATGAGTTTCAGCCGCCCAAACAACCGCGGTACCATGTTGGGCCGAATTACGGATCTAAAAAACAACCGTCTGACACTGAAGCTGGACCGCGAGCTGGGACTCGGAGACGGCCTGGAAATCTGGACAAAAAGAGGCCGTGAAGGGATCAGCGTCGGGAAAATAATGGTCCCCGGCGGCAAAACGGTTGACAGTGCTGCACCCGGAGATACGGTCACCATCGAATTTGAAGGCGCTGCGAATATTGGGGACCGGGTATTCAAAACGCACGACGAGCAGCTGATTGCCCAGGCCCGGCACAGTTTCCAGGAAGGCAAGGAAACGCGCAAAAGGCCGTTAAAAATGCAGCTTTCCGGGAAAGCTGGTCAAAAGCTGCGCCTAACCGTCTGGGACGACCAGCAGCACATTGCGCTGGAATCTCAGTGTGAGGCCCAGGAAGCACAGAACCGGCCACTGACACAGGAGGTTCTGGTAAAACAGCTGGGGCGATTGGGGAATACCCCGTTTTATCTGGGAGAATTATCAACAGCACTGGAAGGGGATCTGATGATACCGGTCAGTGCGTTGAATGAATTGCGGCGCGCTGCGGTGGAGAAGCTTTTGGAACCGTCTCACAGCAAGCCTACGCTGACCTTGAAGGCGTATCAGGAGCGGACCGCTACTTGGAATCAGCAGCTCAAAACCGGCCGGACCGTATCGGGAAAAACCGGAACAGGCAAGCATCTGCTCAGTGCCGCGGTGACGGATTTTTCCATGATTGCGCCGTTGCTGAAGTCCGGTGCGGACAGAATTATCCTGGGCGGAGAACACTGGCGGTCCAGACCACCCCTTACCCTGGCAGAGCTGCAGAAGGCACTCGATACCTGTCAAAGCCGGGGAAGGACGCTACTATGGAGACTGCCGCGAATCCTGAATCAGACCCAAGGTGAGCAGGTGTTGAAGGATCTGACAAAGGTGGCAGGCTGGTCGGCAAGGCCGGTGATCATGGCCGGAAATCTGGCGGAAATCGAAATGCTGAAGACCGTTGATCCCGGGTGGACCTGGGAGACGGATTATTTTCTGCATTGTTTTAACGCAGCGGCGCTGGACTGGGTTCGCAGGGCAGGCGGAAGACAGGCAGCCCTTTCCATGGAATTAAGTCAGGAACAGCTTGCCGTTCTGGGTAAATCCGAAGGCATGGAGCTGCCGGTGTTTGGTGATATGGAAATGATGGTCAGTGAATTCTGTCTTCCCGGCGCTGTGCTGGGGGAGGGAAAAGACGGGGCCCGCAACAAATGCGGAAAGGCCTGTCAAAACAGAGACCTGTACCTGAAGGACCGCATGGCTTATCACTTCCCACTGGCTACGGATCAAGCGTGCCGGATGCATGTCTTCAATGCCAAAACCTTGAATCTGGTAACCGAACTGTCTAAAATAGCCGATATGGGCATCAGAAATATCCGGCTGGAACTGCTTCGGGCATCCTTGCCGCAGGCTGAACGTGCCGTTGCAGTATTTCACCGGCTTTGGCAAGAAACGGCTGGAGGCAAGAACATAGGCAAAGAGGAAACAGAGGAAGCAATGAAAAGCCTGGAGGAACTTTATCCTGAAGGCTTTACTAAAGGACATTTTTACAGAGGGGTGCTAACGTAAATTGATAGCTTCAGATAAAGTCCTGGTGAAACTGGATTTTGGCGCAGTCAGAGAACGGCTTAGGGACCATTGCATGCTTCCCGGGGCGAAAGAATTCGCGGAAGCCCTTGTTCCGGAGTCTGACCTGCGTACCGTGAAAGCGCTGCTCCGTGAAACGGACGAAGGAAAAATTCTCCTTAGGATTAACCCTTTGTTTTCAGTCAGAGGCGCGCGGGAAATCCGTCCTTATCTGGAAAGATGCGACCGGGGCGGAACCTTAAATCCGGAAGAATTACTGGAAATCAGGGATACGTTGAAAACTGCCCGCCGCTTAAAGAATACGCTGCTGGAAGGCAACCAGGCAGGAAAAGACCAGTACAGCGAACTATATACCCTCAGAGAAACGGTCGATGGGATCGTACCGCAGAAAGAGATAGAAGACGATATCTCCCGCAGTGTTTCCGAGGACGGGGATATCAATGACCGGGCTTCCGAAGAGCTGGCCAGACTGCGAAAAGCGAAAGGAACAAGCCAGCAGCGGATCAAGGAAAGCCTCGACGGCATTTTAAGAAATCCGAATTATCAAAAGATGCTTCAGGACAATGTCATTACAAGCAGAGGGGATCGCTATGTGGTTCCAATTAAAATGGAATACAGTTCCGCTTTTCCTGGAATTGTCCACGATCAGTCAGCCAGCGGTGCGACGCTTTTCATCGAACCGATGGCAGTCGTTCAGCTTGGCAATGAATTGAGAGAGATCATCCTGAAAGAGAACAGGGAAGTTCAAAGGATTCTTCAGCAGCTCACAGCAATAGTTGCTGCCAGGATTCCAGAGATTATGCTGTTGTATGAAGCCTTGATTAAGCTGGATTTTATTCTGGCGAAAGCCCGTCTAAGTGAAGATATGGAAGCCGGGTCTCCGCTCGTGGTGAATAAACAGGAGGTCAAACTGATCGGAGCGAGACATCCTCTGCTCACCGGGCCTGTTGTACCGATATCCGTCGAACTCGGGATGGATGACCAATTTCTGATCATTACCGGCCCGAACACCGGTGGGAAGACGGTGACGCTGAAGACGATCGGCCTGATGGCGGTGATGATGCAGTCCGGGCTTCATATTCCGGCTGAAAGCGACTCACGGCTCGGGATATTCACTCAAATTTTTGTCGATATCGGTGATGAGCAGAGTGTTGAACAGTCTTTGAGTACGTTCTCCGCACATATGACCAATATTGTGGATATTACCCGGAAAGCCGACAGCCGTTCCCTGGTTCTGCTCGATGAGCTGGGAGCCGGGACGGATCCGGGAGAGGGGGCTGCCCTGGCCATGGCGATCCTTGCGGAATTATTGGAGCGCGGAAGCTGCGGGGTGGCTACGACGCACTACGGTACGTTAAAGACCTTTGCCTACAATACACCTCGGGTAGAAAATGCTTCAGTGGAGTTTAATCCGGAAACGCTTAAGCCAACCTACCGCCTGCTGACCGGTATTCCCGGACGCAGCAATGCCTTATCGATTGCCCAGCGGCTCGGACTTGGCAGTGGTATTCTGGAAAAAGCCCGATCGTTTATCTCTGAACGGGATATGAAGGAGAGCGATCTCCTGGAGAACCTCGAGGATACGCAAAGAGAGATTGAACTTAAAAAACGGAGCGTAGAAGAAGAGCAGAAGAAGGCTGAACATAAAGCTGCGGAGCTTAAGAAAAAGAATCTGGAACTGGAAGAAAAATACGAAGATATTATCCGCAAGGCCAAAGAAGAGGCTGTCGACGTTGTCCGTCAGGCCAGACTCGAAGCCGAAGGAATCATCAAAGAAATCAAGGAAGCCCAAAAGAAAGAACGGCGTGAACAGGAAGCAGCCCTGGAGAAAACACGCCAGGGACTGAAAAAGCTATCCGAAAAGGTATATGAAACCGGGTATGCCGGAAGAGACAAATCCGGACCGAAGCCCGGGCAGGTAGAACCGGGACAAACGGTCTATATGCCCAATCTTAGACAGAAGGGCCAGGTCCTGCAAAAACCGGATAACAACAATGAAGTGCTGGTTCAGACGGGTATTTTGAAAGTCAGCGTTCCGCTATCCGAAATCCGGCTGGTCGATGAGACAAGAAAACCAGAGCATTTTGAAAAAACAATCAAAGGTACTTTCGGGCTGAGCAAAGCGGTCAATCTCAGAAGTGAAATCGATCTCCGGGGGAAACTGGTCGAAGAGGGAATCCTAATGCTGGATAAGTATCTGGATGATGCTGTGATTACAGGAATCAATCAGGTCAGTGTGATTCATGGCAAAGGGACAGGCGCCCTGCGGGCAGGTATTCATCAGTTCTTGAAAAGACATCCCCATGTTGCTGCTTACCGCTTAGGTGAGTTTGGCGAGGGTGATTCCGGGGTTACGATCGTTGAATTAAAGTAAATGACTAATAAAAACTTATCAATTCAAAAGGAAACTGCATTTTCGTTACTTCCTAAGTCTAATATAATACTGGTTATAGGAAACCTCCAAAGTACTGATATAAGTAATTAGGTTTATGCTTATTCTCATTATATCAGTTTTGGCGGTTTTTTAGTTGTTTTTAGCCATACTTACTAATATTTGTAAGGAGTTATTCCGTGTTTGGAGTTCGTTTTACCTCGATCTTGTGGTTGACCAATCTGATAATTTTTCTTTTACAAAGTTCTGAGATAATTCTTGTCACAGTAATTCTGGACACACCGATGATCTTACCAATATCCTCCTGAGTGTACTGGATTTTAAGACGATACCAATCTTGGTCTGATGAAATGTTCTTATCAATGGAAGCATATAAAAGGTTCAATAACCGCTCCTCGCTGTCAAAAAACAATAAGTTTTCAATTTGATATATTAATTCATTTCCAAAGTGGGCTAAGGCTTTAATTATTGATAAATTCAACTCAGTGTTCATGTTTAAGATTCTAATGAAACAGTCTTTGTCTATTTTATAAACTATGGTGGCGGCCTCAGAGATCACCAGTACCTCACAGGTATGATCAGACAGAAGCACAGGTATTAGGCCAAAGAAAGAATCATCTCCTAAAATCCCTAAAATATGTTCGTCTCCTTCAGCGCTGATGGTGACATACCTTACTCTCCCTTGTTCGATATAGTAAACGCTATCAACAATTGTTTCAGCTGTCAAAATAATTTGATTTTTATTATAAGATATTTTCTCGCCATATTGGTGTGCCCAAAAATTAAGTTCCGGACAATCATAGGATAAATACGGAGTATATTTGGAAGAACCCGATGGAATCGCCATAATTGCCTCCTCAAGAAGATCGTAATACAAGTTATTATAACTTGTTTTTTTTAGCGAAATACATAAAACCCAACGGTAAAAAATTAAAAATAAGCTACCTAAAAAAATAATACCACATAGACGATACAGGGTAAGTAATCTTTGTTACTTTGTATCGTTTGAACTATTTATGATTAGTGACTATTGATAAAATTTAATAAAAAAGTGAAAGGGAAGGAGGTGAAAACATTGTACACGATATTAATTCTTCTTTTAGGCATTATTGTTACAACCGGTGTATACTGGCTTCGGCCCCGGATTCAAAAATGGTATGTTTGGTTGGCATTAGCAGTATGGCTTTTCTGGACTGCAATGGGAGTTTCATTTATCCAAGTCAACATTTCAGGGCATCATACTAAGGCTGCTACCGTAGGTGCATTTTTCTTCTTCCTGATAGCCATTGGGACAGGAATTTTTCTAGCAAGAATATTGGGATGGTTTAAATCGCCCCCAAAAATCACTTCCGTAGATCAATAATTAAAATGGGTAGAGGGTGTGAAGATGGATACAAACCGGGAAACACAATCGACTATGAGAACAAGCAGACGGACATTTCTAAAAGCAGGAGTTTTTACGGCAGCTGCAGGGACGGCTACTTTTATTACAACCGGAAGAGTAGCGCGTGCGGCAGGCATTGATAACGAAGGAATCTTAACTAAAGCCCATGTGACCGGTGCATCAGTTAAAAAACTTGGTTATCAAGAAGGCTGGCTGGGAACATCTAAAATTGTTGCCCCAGTGCAAAGAACTCGAGAACAAGATCAAGGGTTTAATAAGGCAATTAGAGGTCTCCTTGGATCCGATGCCGAGCATCAAGTCATAAATTTTATTGGCAAACACCCATTGGGTAATGCCTTTGAGAATATGTCCATGTTCTTAGGAGTACCAGAAGCAGTGAATGGTAAACCCAGTCAAGACAAGTTGCCTTTACCCAATATAGAAAGGTTAACTCAACATATCAAGGATGTTTGTTATTATGCTGGGGCAGATGAAGTCGGGGTAGGGAAACTTTTCCCCTGGATGATGTATTCGGAACAAGCTCCAGTACCCACTGGAACTGACTGGGCACAGTATAAAATTGAGTTAGAAACAAAACCAGGAACACCCGTTCAATCGGAAAAATATCAATACTGCATTGGGATACTTGTGGATCAGGGCTTAGATACCCTTCTGGGCACTACGGGTTATGATGGTATTAGCGGTACTATGAGTATGATGGCGTATTCCAGATCGGGATTTGTTGCGGATATATTAGCGAAATACATTCGTAACCTTGGTTACAATGCCCGATCAAATCATAATGGAAACTACGCTATGCCTCTACTCCCGGCACTAATTTCCTGCGGGTTGGGAGAAATGAGCAGAACAGGGGATTGTGTTTTGCACCCGCGGTTAGGTTTCCGGCATAAAGCCGCCGTTGTTGTTACAGATTTACCTCTGGTACCTGATGGACCTATTGATTTTGGACTAAGAGATTTCTGTTCCACCTGTCAAAAATGTGCTCAAAACTGCCCTGCTCAGGCTATCGGAACTGACAGAGACCAAACCGCATTTAAGGGACAATACATGAGATGGGCAGCCGATTCGGACAAATGCACCCAATTCCGGACAACGAATCGGGAAGGATCCTCTTGCGGTCGATGCATGAAAGTCTGCCCGTGGAACAACAAAGAAACATCATGGATTCATGACGTAGGGGTATTTGCCGCTTCTAACTTTGGATTTGCCGGTAATATACTCCGAGATATTGATGACATGTTTGGTTATGGAACCGAGGTAGTAGAAAAGAACCGCTGGTGGTTAGAATGGCCTGAATACTGTCAGGATTGGACAAAGGCTCCCTGGTTAAAAGGGTAAAAAGTTAAAATTAAGGTATTTAGACTTTTTAGCCAGGAGTTCAGTGTAAAACAAATTATCGTTTACGAACCGAATAATATGAGGCTAGGTCGGAAATCCAAAGATTTTTGATCTAGCCTTAAGTGTTTTGCTGAATTATGTAATATAGTATAGATAAAATACCGTAAAAGTCTTAGATTATATGATGGCTTAATAGGCTATATACTAACATCATAGTGCTGTGCGTACCAAGTGGAGCTCGGATGCGGAAAGCAGATGGCACTATGTCGTCAGCCGCAGCTAAATTACAAAAATGCTGGTAACAGTCTGGGAAGACTATTGCCAGCATCCTATCGGTTTGTTTACTCCTATTAGGCGGTTACCCCAATATTTGACACAGTGACTTAATTACTGATTTCTAACGTCACGGGATTTGACGGAGGACCCTCTGTAAAAGAGTTATTGTCCATCAGTACAGCCCAGAAGGTATAGGTTCCGGAGACTGCTCCGGCACCGAAAAGATTTAAACGGTACTGAATCGTTCTCTTGTTTCCGTCTTCCGGCACATACGTTTCAAGATAGGATTGTCCCGGTTTCTTGATATACAGCTTAACAGTATATTTTTTACTGTTATAGTTGGAAACCGGAAGCTGAACAACCGTGCTCGATCCGTCATAATACGGAGAAGATAGAGACAATTGAGGAATACTTGAATCTCCTATCGGTGGAGTCTCACCGTTTACGGAGCTGCCACTTTCATTCACATATTTATCCGGAGCCTTATAGGGGGCTTCGTCTGACGGCCAGGTCACATCTTTAGGCCGGTCCAGAACGTTCAGGCAAATCCTTGATACGGCATTCATGCTGCCTACGGGGGCTAAAAGGTTAGGGTTATTAGCATCGACCATCACTTCGACCCAAACATCACTGACTTTCGTTGGAACACTGTCTGTCGCACATATTTCTGTTTTAACAAATTCCGAAGGAGTCAGACTGCTTGGCAGAAGACCTGATTTGGAATCGAATTTTACGGTCGTAAGCCCTTCGGGACGGCTAATACTTGACTGAACTGCCAGTCCTTCGTGGGCAACCGTCATGACTTGTTTCCAGATGCTGGCCGGATAGCTGCCGCCATATACCTTATACAGGTAATGGCTTGTATCTGTCTGATCATACCCCATCCAGACAACACCGACGTATTTTGGGCTATAGCCCGCAAACCAGGCATCGGGGTTACCGGACCTATTGCCAAATTTAGCAGGGTCGAGGGATGTTGTACCGGTCTTACCGCAGATATACCAATTGCCAATCCGGGCCTTTGTGCCTGTTCCGGAGGTTACAACGCTCCTCAGGAGATCATTCATCAAATAAGCGGTGGTTTCTTTCATTACTCTTTTCTCGGAAGGCATGTTTTCGACCAATGTTTTACCATCGGGGCCTAAAACTTTAATAACACTGTAAGGTTCAGCTTTGACACCATTATTGGCAAATGTTCCGTAAGCTGAAGCCATCTGCAGGGTGGAAACATCAAATGTCCCGAGGGCCATACTTAATACTTTATCATGATCGGTCAGGGAAAGTCCCAGATTATTCTTAGCGAACTGCCAGCCATTACTAACCCCAAGAGAATTTAAGAGTTTTACGGCGTAAACGTTTACGGAGTCCTCAACAGCTTCGCGCATCGTGATTAACCCCCGCCAGCCGGAAGTAATGGTGTCATAATCTGTTGGGGCCCAGACAGTGCCGTCACCGTTATTATATTTAACCGGCATATCATCAAATACTGTTCCAGGATAATAACCGCCGTGTTCAAGTGCCGGTGCATAGACAACGAGTGGCTTGGCAGTCGATCCGGGCTGTCTTTTGGACTGGTAAGCGCGGTTCAACCCCATGGGGGTGTATTCCCGGCCTCCTACCATTGCTGCGACCGCCCCGCTATCGGGCTCCAGTACAGTCATAGCACCTTGAACGGAAGTGCCGTCCTTACTGTTAGCAGGAAAATTCTTGGAGTCTGCAAAAGCTGCCTCGGCTGCGGTCTGGATTTTAGAGTTTACAGTCGTATAGATCTTCAAACCGCCGCTATAGATCTGTTCGGGTGTAAAGCCATATTTAGCCTGAAGCTCGGAAATTACATAATCGACAAAATAAGGGTGCTGTTTGTTGCGCATTGCAGCTTCGGGGATTTGTACATTCTTCTGATTAGATTTAACCTGCTCGACAAACGTAAAAGGTTCATCGACATATTGATCATATTCGGCCTGGGAAATAATATTGTTATCTCTCATTACGCCTAGGACGATCGTTCGTCTTGCTTTGGCTTTTTCCGGATTAAAATATGGGTCATAGCCGCTGGGAGCTTGAGGGAGGCCGGCCAGCATGGCGATTTCAGCCGGATTCAGATCCTTAAGCTCTTTGTTAAAATAAGTCAAAGAAGCGGTCCGGATTCCGAAAGACGATTCCCCTAGGTAAATCCTGTTTAAGTAAAAGGTCAGAATTTCATTTTTGGTGTAAGCGTGCTCAATCTGAAGAGCCAGAACGGCTTCCTGGATCTTGCGCGAAAGCCTCTGCGCCGTCGGATCTTCAATAAATGCGTTTTTGGCGAGCTGAATCGTGATGGTGCTGCCGCCTTCGACAATTTCACCGGCTTTCAGGTTATTAAAAGCCGATTTGATAATCCGGACCGGGTCTGCCCCAAAATGTTTATAAAACCGTTTATCTTCCACCGCGATAAACGTTTTTTTCACAGTGTCCGGAATGTCTTCATAGTCGACCAGCAGTCTGTTTTCGGTAGAGTGAAGCTGGGCAATTGAATTTTCTTCATTGTCATAGACCACAGAGGATTGTTTCTGACCTGTCAGCAGATCAACATCTAATTTGGGGGTTTTCGCTACAGCAACAATTAAGTAAATACCTAAAAACACAATGAGTAGAATAATGATAAAAAGAGGAATTCTAAAATAGGGTGTATTCATAAACTTTTTCTTCTTTTTGACAGGGTGAACCCGCCTGTTCTTCTGATCTGCATTACGGTTATGATAATCATTGTTATTAGCCATTTTTTGCCTCCTAGATAAAGACTTATTAATATGTATATAGATTAATAAGCTCAAAACATTATATCATATTTTAAAGGCTGTAAAAACAGTATCAATTTGGTAAGAGGTTGATATAAAATTTATATTTCTTTATAATAAAAGATGCTCAAGCGCAAAGAGCTTTATATAGTACCATGTCAGCCCCTAATTTTATATATCCTGGCGGCCTATTTGATGAATTGATTTTATTATCATTTTTATTATCCTTTAAAGGAAGACAAAGGTACTTGAGGTATATCGAAGAATGGAAGGAATGTTTTGAATTGATCGATTTAGACAATGAAGTTCAAAGACAAATGGAGATATTAAGAACAGGTGCTGCCGAGATTGTACCTGAGGATGAATTAAAGGAAAAAATAAAGAATTCCCTTTTGTTAAATAAACCGCTGACGGTTAAGCTTGGGCTTGATCCGACGGCTCCAGATATTCATTTGGGACATACCGTTCCTTTGCAGAAAATGAGACAGTTTCAGGATCTGGGGCATCAGGCAGTGATCATCATCGGAGATTTTACGGGCAGGATAGGTGATCCGACGGGAAAATCCGAAACTAGAAAGGCATTGACCGAAGAAGAAGTACTTCGGAATGCGGAAACCTATAAAGAACAGATATTTAAAATCCTTGATCCCGCTAAAACAAGGATTGAATTTAATGCGACCTGGCTTTCAAAGCTCAGTTTTGAAGAGGTCATTAAGTTAGCTTCCAATTGTACGGTTGCCAGAATGCTGGAAAGGGATGACTTTGCCAAGAGATATCAGGAGGAACGGCCGATCAGCATTCATGAATTCTTCTACCCGCTGATGCAGGGCTATGACTCGGTAGCTCTGCAAAGCGACGTCGAACTAGGAGGAACAGACCAAAAGTTTAATCTGCTCATGGGCCGTACGCTGCAAAAAGATTATGGACAATCACCGCAGGTTGCTTTAACAACGCCAATCCTTGAGGGGCTTGACGGTGTTCATAAAATGAGTAAAAGTCTAAGTAATTACATCGGAGTCTATGAAAGTCCCAGAGAAATGTTTGGAAAAACGATGTCTCTGCCGGACGAATTGATGATTCGCTATTTCGAATTGGTCACAAAAGTGCCTGTTGGCGAAATTCGCCGTCTCGAAAAGGGTCTTGCTGACGGCAGCGTTCATCCGCGTGACTTAAAAATGCGTCTGGGATGGGAGATTGTCCGAATTTATCATGGAGATGCCGAAGCCAATCAGGCAAAAGACGAATTTATTAAAATGTTCCAGAAAAAAGAAGCTCCAGATGAGATGCCTGAATTTAGCCTTTCGGAACTTGGTGCGTCGAAGGACGGTACGATCGAACTGGTTACGCTGATGGTCAACGCAGCACTTGCCCCGAGCAGGGGAGAAGCCAGAAGACTGGTTGAACAAGGCGGAGTGAAGCTTAACGATGAAAAGCTCTCAGATTCGCAGGCTGCCATTCGTCTTTCGGCCGGTGATATCTTGAAGGTCGGCAAGAGAAAATTTATTCGAATCAAATGATAGAACCGTATTCATCAAAAAACGATATTTTTTAGAGACAAAGAACGCTCTTTAATTCTTCTTCATATAATAAAATCATCAGCAACTGAAACAGTATTTTTGGGACATCATAATTAATAGCGCTGATGATTTATTATTGTCAAAGTAATAAAACCGATCGACAGAAATAACTTAAAACTGGCCGAATAGCTGCAAAAGACACTTCTGCATAATGTATAAAAAAATATCGAATTCCATGTGATTTGCTGTTGACAGTGTCAAAACAGCGTGATATTATAATAAAGCGTCTCGGGGCGGGAACGCCTGAAAGCAGCGCAAAGGTCATTGAAA